>JAZROS010000024.1:0-1746 GCA_045648825.1 Clostridia bacterium
TTTAAGTGCATTTATACCCGCAACAGTAAGGCCCGTACCAACTGTTGCAATATACGTCTTACCAAGTTCAAACTTAGGGTGTGTAACACGGTAGGTGAAATCGCCGTCATTAGTAAGAAGAAGCAATCCTTCCGTATCATAGTCAAGTCTGCCAACAGGGAAAATTCTGGTCTTGATTTCTTCAGAGAGCAAATCTACAACAGTGGGCCTTTCAAACTGATCGGAAACAGTGGAAACATATCCGACAGGCTTGTTAAGCATAATATAATACTTTTTGGTAACAAGCGAAAGCTCTTCGCCATCAACTGAAACTTTATCAGCACCTATTTCAACCTTTATTCCCTGTTCCAGTGCCTTTTGACCATTTACAGTTACTCTGCCCTCAGCAATCATTTCCTCTGCCTTACGTCTTGATGCTATTCCACACATAGCAATATATTTTTGAAGTCTGACTATTTCGCCCATCGTTGCCCTCCTTAATATGCTAAAAAATAATTTGCGCTCCCTGACATTACAGAGAGCGCAATATTACATCAATTATTTATGGTTTGCACCCTCTTGGTCAGATTCCTTCCAAGCTGCCCAGAACGGACTTGCAACAAAGATTGAGCTGTACGCGCCGGCAATAACACCGACGATAAGAGGGAATGCGAATTCCTTGATTGACGGAACACCGAGGAAATACAAAAGCACAACTGTGATAAGTGTTGTGATTGTAGTATTAAGTGTTCTGCCCATACTCTCATTTATACTACGATTTACAATATCTGACACCTTAGCGCCGCCCTTCTTTGCTTTAAAGCCACGCATATTCTCACGGATACGGTCAAATACAACGATTGTATTATTGATTGAATATCCAACGATTGTAAGCATAGCAGCAATAAAGGTTGTATTAAGCGGTGTGTATGTGATTGCATAAACTGCCATCATAACTAAAATATTTAGTGCAAGTGCGAGAACTGCCATTACAGCAGAACGCCATTCAAAACGGAATGCAATGTATGCAAGGATAAGCAAAATAGCTATCAATGTATACATAAATGCTTTGCCCTGTACCTCTTTACCAAATGATGCTGATGCAGAGTTAACTGACATAGGAGCCTCAGCGGTAAGAGCATACTTCTCTTTAAGTGATGTGAAAATCAAGTCTTTCTGTGCATCGTCGATAGGCTGAGTCTTGATAGTTGCGGTTGTACCGCTGCCTGCCTGAACGATAACAGGAGAAATGCCGAGCTGTTCTTCAAGATAAGCCGAAACTTCTTCATTATCGAAAGCCTGCTCCATATCTACCTGCATTCTGACACCGCCCATAAACTCGATGTCGTAGTTAAAGCCGCTGTCCTTGTTATTACTGTTAACAAAGAACATACTTACACCCGCAAGAACAACAAGAAGCGGCAAAAGAAGGAATTTTCCTTTATTAGCTGTTACGTTAATATTTTTCATTATTGCCGACCTCCTTTACGCTTTGCAGAAGAGCTTGCGGTTTTTGATGTTAAGTCCTACAAGCTGCTTGAGCAGGAATTTTGTTACGATAATTGCAGTGAACATACTTACAACAACACCAAGACCCAGTGTTACTGCAAAGCCTCTGATTGTGCCGATACCTGAGAAGTAAAGTACAACACAGGTGATAATTGTTGTAATGTTCGAGTCAAGAATTGCAGAGAAAGCCTTTTTAAAGCCTGCATCAACAGATGCTTTGATTGTCTTGCCGAGCTTAAGCTCCTCTTTCATTCTCTC
>JAZROS010000025.1:0-2117 GCA_045648825.1 Clostridia bacterium
TCACCATCAGAAAGATAAATGCTTCCCTTTTCAGGCTCAAGTATTCCCAAAAGAAGCTTGATTGATGAGCTTTTGCCCGCACCTGATTCTCCGGCTACAACAACACACTCGCCTTTTTTTATACGCATATTTATTCCCGACACAACAGAGTCTTCTGCATATCGGAAGGTTACATTATCAAATACAATCTCTTTTAAACTGCTGTAAATATCAGATGGTACCTTATCTCCGCTTTCAGCCTCATCAGGAAGATTTTCAATTTCCAGCAGTCTTTCTGTTGATGCAATTACCCCAAACGCCTGCGGCACTAAGCTTGAAACGCTCTTAAAAGGTGTCTGAATTTTATTTACAAGCTGAAGTATAGCAGTTAAATCACCATAGCCCAAAATGCCCGCTGCAAGTCTATGAGCACCATAAGCAAGCGCAAAATAATAACCGGCATTAAATATAAGAAACATACCAACATTAGCAACTATCGATACGAGAACACGAACTACCTTTAAATGATAACTGCGTCTTTGCAGCATCTCTGCGTGGTCAAGGGCAATTTCCTCACCGCAGAAAGATTTTACCACCAAAACGTTCTGTATAATTTCAAGCATAAAAGATTTTGTGTCCCCATCAGCGCTCTGACACTCCTTGTGGAGCTTTTTATATTTTGAAGAATACAGCCTTGCTCCTATTGCAACCAAAGGACCGATTGCAAGTATGGTAAGCGCAAGTGTTTTGTCGATATTCCACAGCATTACAAAACCGCCAATGATACTTGTAATAAAAAGTGCCGCAGATGGAATTATGCCTATTATTCCGTTTACAATCACGTTAATATCACTGTTTAGACGATTTAAAAGTTCACCGGAATGATATTTGGATATTGAAAGATAATTTTTGTTCATCATTCGTCTAAATACATTCCGTTTAAGAGCTATTTCAAATCTTGACATCGCATGGACATTGATAAAATTTATTCCAATCTGAAAGCTAAGCTGCACCACAAGTAACAGAGCCAAAACTATTGATGCGTGCATAAGACTGCCCGATACTGTTTTTGTTGCAATATCAATAACATTTTTAGATGCAGTAACAAAGCTAAGCTGCAGAAGTGAATACACCACGCTCAGCACCGTCAATAGCAATATTAAAAAGCGGCTTCTTCGGCTGTTGTTCCACAGCCATTTCCAGACCTTATTACTTTCTTTCAACTGAATTGCCTCCCGAAATTTATAAAATATACCCTCTTGTAAAAGTATCATAAGGAAGTATCATTATTTCCTCCACAGGCTCCTCGGGCATTTCTTCCTCAGCATAGTAGCAAATTTCATCAAGCCTCTTAAATACATATCCACAGCTCTTCAAATAATCAATTACATCTCTTAATGAGCTTACAGTAGCACGTCTTGCAGTTGCATCCTCCATAAGAAGCACAACAGGCTTTGAGCCGCAGTAATCCTTTACATAATTAAGTATCTCAGCTGCACTTCTTGTGCCGTCGTCGCCGTTGTCGACACTCCAGTCGATGAAATAATAACCGTTTTCAGCAAGCTTTGTTCTGTATTCCTGCTTTACACTGCCATACACTCCGGAGTTGAAACTGCCACCGGGCATACGAACAAGCTTATACGCAGGCTGACCGGTTATATCGGTTATGAGTGCTTCTGTTTTCTGAATTTCATCCCAGAAGGTGTCCCAGCTTGTATATATCGTGCTGTACTTTTGTGTATATGTATGATTTGCAAGAAGATGTCCTTCATCATAGGTACGCTTCGCTATATCCTTGTTCTGTGCGAGCTTTTCGCCAAGCTCAAAGAATGTTGCATTGATGTCATATTCCGCAAGAATATCAAGTATTTCAGGTGTTGTTGCCTTATTAGGACCATCATCAAAGGTAAGACAGCATATCTTTTCTGTTTCACCCTCGGCAGTTTTTAAAATATCAAGAAGATTGTTGTTCTCTGACGGATCAGGATAGAATCCTGCAGGAGATGTAACTACAGGTGTATCATCTTCAATTTCTGCTTCCGGCTCCTCGGTAGCTTGCACCTCAGGCTCACTGCTCACCTCTGGCTCATCTTTCACAACAGGCGCAAGCTCATCACCTTTGACCGAATCAACCAGCC
>JAZROS010000026.1:0-10170 GCA_045648825.1 Clostridia bacterium
GAGTAATTAAGTGCAAGGTTCTGCACATTCATATCTTTAAGGTCATTGGAAACAGCAGTATACATTCCCGCACCAATTCCTATGATAACTATCAATGCAATAAAAACTGCAACGCCCACGGGTGCACCTATCTTGCGAAGTAATGGTATAGCAGAAAATTTAGCTGTATTATTCTTTTTTGAGGATGTTTTACTTCTTCTTGTAACCGACTTCTTTGTACCGGTTGATTTAGAAGATCTGGTAGCTGATGTTTTTATCGATTTACTTCCGGCAGAAGCAGTTTTTCTTGATGTGCTCTTTGTGTTGGAGGAGACACGGCTTCTCTTTAAGTTACTATCAGCCTCGGCAATTTTAGTTGTATCTAACTTTCTTGTGTCATCGCGCGTACTCCTTGCACGAACCTTGGACTCAAGCTTTTCGGCAGGTATGTAGCTATCGAGAGAACGTGTTTTATAGCCCGCGCTGGCAATTTTGCGTCTTACATCAGATGAATTGTCATCCAACAGATATTTTCTTCTGTAATCGGCTTCTGTACGTTTTTTAACTTCTGTTGTCTTTCTTTTATTTGTGGGTTCAGGCTTTTTTCTCGCGTGTTTCAACTGTCAGTTGCACCTCCCGTAGAATATTATCTTTCCATAATATACAAATTATACACATAATAACTTCACATTATATTATAGTACAAAACGGACAATTTTGCAATAGTTTTTTGATGTTGAATAAATTTTGTTATATTGCAAATTATATAACAAATAAATACAGAAAATGGAAGGTGAAAAGATTATGAATAGAGTAAGGGCGATTCCTCTTGTAATTGCGGGTGTTCTGCTGATAATGGCACTGGTGATACTTCTCAGGGAAGGTAATAACCCCGATGAGCCTTTTTCTGAAAAACCAAATCCTCTGCCTCAGGAAGTATCTAAGGAGACTTATATTGAGGAGCAGGAAATCTTTTTGCTGATAGCGGAGGAAAATTATCTGAACTTATATAATTCCGACACAAACGGAGTTTTGAAAAAAAGTGAGCAGATAGATTTTAATCTGTTTCCTGCTGATGATGTAGAAGAATTAAGGAAAGGAAAAACTTTTCAAAGTGAAACAGAGGCATATGAAATGATGGAAAATTTTATCGATTAGAAATACGAAGAAAATAAAAGAAAACGAGAGCATTAAAGAGAATTTATAGAAAAAAATGGAAATTTACGTAAATTACGTTAAATAGTCATATTTGATATATGAATTAAAATAAGTATAATAATATTAGCACTCTAACAAGGTGAGTGCTAATAATCAAAAGGAGGATATATGATTATGAATATCAAGCCATTGGCAGACAGAGTAGTAATAAAGATGCTCGAGGCAGAGGAAACTACCAAGAGCGGAATAATTCTTACAAGTGCTGCACAGGAAAAGCCACAGGTGGCAGAGATTGTTGCAGTTGGCCCTGGCGGTATAGTTGACGGCAAAGAAGTTAAAATGGAGGTTAAAGTAGGCGATAAGGTACTTATCTCCAAATATGCGGGCACAGAAGTAAAGCTTGACGGTGAGGAATACACAATTCTCAGACAGAGTGAAATTCTTGCGGTTGTATTATAATGATTGGAAAGGAATGAACATATATGGCAAAGCAGATTATTTTCGGCGAAGAAGCAAGAAGCGCTCTCCAGAAGGGTGTAGATTGCCTTGCCGATACAGTTAAAATTACACTTGGACCTAAGGGCAGAAATGTTGTCCTTGACAAGAAATTCGGTGCACCGCTTATAACAAATGACGGTGTTACCATTGCTAAGGAAATTGAGCTTGAGGACCCGTTTGAGAATATGGGAGCACAACTTGTTAAAGAGGTTGCTACCAAGACAAATGATGTTGCTGGCGATGGTACAACAACGGCTACCCTTCTTGCTCAGGCACTCGTTAGAGAGGGATCTAAAAACGTAACAGCCGGTGCTAATCCAATGATTATCAGAAAGGGTATTCAAAAAGCAGTTGATGCTGCAGTTGCAGAGCTTGTAAAAAATTCAAGAGCAGTTTCAGGCAGAGATGATATTGCCAGAGTTGCTGCAGTTTCTGCTGCAAGCGATACAATCGGTGAGCTTATTGCAGAGGCTATGGAAAAGGTTACAGCTGACGGTGTAATTACAGTTGAGGAGTCAAAGACTGCTGAAACATATTCAGAAATTGTTGAAGGTATGCAGTTTGACCGTGGCTATATTACACCTTATATGGTAACAGATACAGATAAGATGGAGGCAGTACTTGATGATGCTTTCATACTAATTACAGACAAGAAGATTTCCAATATTCAGGAAATCCTGCCGCTTTTGGAGCAGATTGTACAGATGGGCAAAAAGCTTATGATAATTGCTGAGGATGTTGAAGGTGAAGCACTTTCCACCCTTATCGTAAATAAGCTCAGAGGAACATTTATCTGTGTTCCTGTTAAGGCTCCCGGTTTTGGAGACAGAAGAAAGGCGATGCTTCAGGATATTGCTATTCTTACAGGCGGAGAAGTTATCTCGGAAGAGCTTGGCCTTGACCTTAAGGATACGCAGGTTTCACAGCTTGGCCGTGCAAGACAGGTTAAAATTCAGAAAGAGAATACAGTTATCGTTGATGGTGCAGGCTCTAAAGAAGCTATTGCTGACAGAGTTAAGCAGATAAGAAACGAGATGGAAACAACTACATCCGAGTTTGATAAGGAAAAGCTTCAGGAACGCTTAGCAAAGCTTGCAGGCGGTGTTGCAGTTATCAAGGTTGGTGCTGCTACCGAAATAGAAATGAAAGAAATGAAGCTTAGAATTGAGGATGCTCTTGCAGCTACAAAGGCAGCTGTTGAAGAGGGTATAGTTGCAGGCGGCGGCACAAGCTATATCGATGTTCTTCCGAGCATTGAAAAGCTTTTAGCTCAGTCTGAGGGAGACGAGAAAACAGGTGTTCAGATTGTGCTTAAGGCATTGGAAGAGCCTGTTAAGCAGATTGCAAAGAATGCAGGTGTTGAAGGTTCTGTAATCGTTGATAAGGTTAAGAGCTGTGAGGTTGGTGTTGGTTACAATGCACTTACCGATGAGTATGTAGATATGATTTCAGCAGGCGTTGTTGACCCTGTAAAAGTAACAAGAAGTGCACTTCAAAACGCGGCTTCAATAGCTGCTACATTGCTTACAACCGAAAGCCTTGTAACAGATATTCCCGAGCCGGTAAAACCTGCTATGCCTGACCCCTCAATGGGTGGAATGTACTAAAATTTGAAAGCGGCTATTTCTGCCGCTTTTTTTTGTGTCAAATATCAAAATAATAATGAAAAATCGGCGAAGATATCAATAAACTTAAGGAAATCACGAAAAAAATGATGTAGAATAAACGTAACAATATATATATGGAGGTTGTTCATAATGAAGGATGGGAAATTTAGTATAGGTATTGTTGGATGCGGTTCAAGAGGTGTATACTTTGGCGGCGAGGATTTTATGAGGCTCGGTAACTGTTACGTTACTTGTGTTTGTGATATTAGGCCGGAGAGAGTGGAATACGCAAAAAAGACATTAGGGCCGGATGTAGTAGGCTACACAAATGTCGACGATATGTTAAAGCATCCCGACCTTGATGCAGTTATAGTTGCAACATCAGATAAAACCCATGCTGAGGTTGCAGTAAAAGTTTTGAAGGCTAAAAAGCATCTTTATCTTGAAAAACCGATGGCTCAGACTATTGAAGATTGTGATGCTATGGTAGATGCATGGTATGGCTCTGATACAGTATTTATGGTAGGCTTAGAGCTAAGATATTGTACATTGATGAGAGATGTTAAGAAAATTGTTGAGCGTGGAGATATAGGAAAAATTATTCTTGGTAATGTGGTAGACAATGTTTCAGTTGGTGGGCACTATTTCTATCATACAAACTGGAGAGAAAAGGACTTTATGAAGTCTCTTGTTCTTCAGAAGGGCACACACTCACTTGACCTTGCAAACTGGATAATAGATGATACTCCTTGCAAGGTATATGCCAGCGGTGGTTTGGATGTATTTCGTGGAGATGCGCCCAGAGATAAGAGATGTGTTGACTGTGAAACGGCTGAGAACTGCCCTTACTCCAGAAAGGGCATGAAATTCAAAATGGACTACGGTGTAACTGTGGAAACAGCAAACGACCTTTGTGTATATTCGGAGGGTTGTGAGGTTTCTGACAATACTATCGTTCTTGTAGATTATGAAAATGGTGCACGTCTTTCATTTACTGAATGTCATTTTACACCTGAGTACTCAAGAGAATTTATGTTTATTGGTGATAAAGGAAAGCTTACAGCATTCTATAACAACGATCAGGATTTCAAGATTATGGTATGGAAGCGTTTTGAGGACGAGCCTGTATACTATTATCCTGAAAAATCAACTGCAGGTGGAGCACATGGTGGTGGCGATGCCGGTATAATCAAGAAATTCTCAGAACTCATTATGGCTAACAAACCATGTATGATAGGAGTTAAGGGTGCCAGAGACAGTGCAGCGATTGCGATTGCAGCATTCGATTCTGAAGAAACAGGTATGCCTGTTGCAATTCCTAAGGGTAGAGCACTTGAGGGTGAACAAAAATAATTTTTGTATATGATTATTATTTATCAATTTTAGGAGAAGAAAAATATGAAACATAACGGAAATAGGGTTGATGATGTAAAAATAGCATACATTGGTGGAGGCTCAAGAGGTTGGGCATGGGGACTTATGAGCGACCTCGCATTGGTGGATGATATGAGCGGTGATGTAGCGCTTTACGACATTGACTATGAGGCAGCTAAAGCAAATGAGGTAATCGGCAATAAATACAATGACCTTGAGGAGTCAAAATCGAAATGGAATTATAAGGCTGCAGAAACAATAGGTGAGGCACTTGATGGTGCAGATTTTATTGTAATTTCAATCCTTCCAGGAACATTTGACGAGATGGAGTCTGATGTTCACACACCGGAAAAGTATGGTATTTATCAGTCTGTTGGTGATACATCCGGACCGGGAGGAATTGTTCGTGCGATGAGAACTATTCCTATGTACGAAGAAATTGCCGAAAATATCAAGAAGTATTCACCGAATGCGTGGGTAATAAATTATACTAATCCTATGACTCTTTGTATGAAGGCTTTATACAGAGTGTTCCCGGAAATCAAGGCATTTGGATGCTGTCATGAGGTGTTCGGTACACAGAAGTTCCTTGCACAAATGGTTAAAGAGGTGTTTGGTGAAGAAGTTGCAAGAGAGGAAATTAAGGTTAACCCACTTGCTGTCAATCACTTCACATGGCTTACTAAGGCTACATACAAGAATATTGATTTGTTCCCGTATTATAAGGAGTTCTGTAAAAAATACAAAGACGGCTTTAAGAGTGATGGACCTGTTGACAGCAACTGGATGAATAATAGCTTTACAAGTGAAGAAAAGGTGAAAATTGATCTGTTTAACAGATATGGCTATATTGCAGCAGCTGGAGACAGACATTTAGCAGAATTCTGTGAAGGTAAATGGTATCTTGAAAGTCCCGAAAGAGTAAAGGAAATGCATTTTGGACTTACAACTGTTGAGTGGAGAAAGAATGACCTTAAAAAGAGACTTGAGAGGAGCAAGAAGCTGCTCTCAGGCGAAGAGCCGGTTAAGATTGACAAGACAGGTGAAGACGGCGTTAAGCAGATCAGAGCACTATGTGGACTTTGTGAGTTTGTAACCAATGTTAATATTCCTAACAGAGGTCAGATACCCAATCTTCCGCTTGGAGCTGTTGTTGAAACAAATGCGGTCTTTAGCGGCGATAGTGTAACTCCGATATTTGCTGGTGAAATACCTCAGGAAATCTATCCTCTTGTTGCAAGAATTTGTGCTGAACAGGAGGTTGTATCAGACGCAATAGCTGAGAGAAACCTCGATAAGATATTTATGGCATTTGCAAATGACCCGCTTGTAACTTGCAGCGTTGATGATGCAAAGAAACTCTTTGATGAGATGGTAGAAAATACAAAAGAATACCTTAAAGATTACAATCTTGACTAATCTTATGAGCACCTCTTGTATATGGGGTGCTCTGTCTTTTTATTATTATAATAAATTTTACTTGAAAAATATGCTGATATGTGATATAATAGTAAAATATTATAAGGAATTAGGAGGCGACTAAGATGACAGCCGAGAAGACAAAGAAAAAAAAGCAACTGACATATAAAGGGAAACCTATATACAGACAGGGTAACAGAATTTATTACGGCAACCTTGAGGATGATTTGATTTTGGTTATAGACATTGTTGAGACTAAGAAGATTTTTGGCCGTGAGATTACTAAGAAGGTTGTATTTGAAATTCAGGATAACACAGGTGAACTTGGTAAAGGTGCTACCTTCCGTAAGGGAGAGAGAGATAATCTTTATAAGGCATTTGATATGGGTAGCTGGTGGCTGCAGGATGCACTTGATATGCAGCAGAAAATGGGACAGTAATTTATAACGAAGAACGCACTTGGGCGTTCTTCTTCTTTTTTTGTAATTTTTTATATTGATTTTTTTCTTGACATATGGGTATTATAAAATTATAAAAAAAGCAGAAAGGGATCGGTTACATTATATGAAAATATTGGTAAAAAACAGTATGAATCTTAGAGGTGAAATTACTGCAGGAGGATCTAAAAATGCTGCTCTTCCTATTATGGCAGCAACCCTTCTTTGCGGTGAGGCTTGCCACCTTTTTAATGTACCAGACCTTGCGGATACAGTAAATATGAAAAGCTTGATGAAAGAACTTGGTTGCAAAATAACTGATAATAAGTTTGATTCATCAGGTCTTTACAGTACAAGTGCGCCATATGAGGGAGTAAAAAAACTACGAGGCTCTTTTTTGCTTGCAGCACCGCTATTGTCAAGGTTAGGCAGAGCGCAGATACCTTTGCCCGGAGGCTGTCCTATCGGCATGCGTCCTATTGATTTGCATTTAAAAGGCTTTCGTGCACTTGGTGCAGATATAGACACATATCACGGTGTGGTTGATATTAAATGTAAAAAGCTTAGAGGCGGAAAAATATATCTTGATTTTCCCAGTGTTGGTGCAACGGAAAATCTTATTATGGCTGCAGTTATGGCTGAGGGTGAAACGTTGATTGAAAATGCTGCGGCTGAGCCTGAGGTTGCTGATTTGTGTGAGTTTTTGCAAAAGCAAGGTGCTGAAATTGAGGGTGCTGGAGGGAGTACTATAAGAATAAATGGAAGAAATAGTCTTAGAGGTGCTAAGCATACAATAATTCCTGACCGTATAGAAGCGGGAACATATATAACAGCATTTGCAATAACTCACGGAAAAGGTGTAGTTAAAAATGTAAAGGCTGAGCATCAAAAACCCCTTATTGCAAAGCTTTCTGAAATGGGTGTAAAAATTAGAGAAAATGGCACTGACCTGTATATTGATGCTACAGGCGATATTCATTCCGCCAGCATAAAAACATTGCCTTATCCGGGATTTCCTACCGATATGCAGGCGCAGTTTACCTCGCTTTTGTCAGTTGCAAATGGTACAGGAATGGTTGTAGAAACGGTTTTTGAAAACAGATTTTTGCATATAGGTGAGCTTATGAGAATGGGAGCGGTTATCAAAACAGACGGCAGAACGTCGGTTGTTGAGGGGGTAAATAAGCTTATGGGAGCAAAGATTGAGGCGCACGATTTAAGAGGCGGTGCTGCGCTTGCACTTGCGGGTCTTGTCGCAGAGGGAGAGACGGAAATTTCAGGTGCAGACCATATAGCAAGAGGGTACGAAAATTTTTGCAATAAGCTAAGCTCGGCAGGAGCAAATATTTGTGCGGTCAATGAATGAAATATCGTTGCAAATTTATAAAAGAGTGGTATAATATAAGTATATGATATAAAGGAGCAACAGAAGATGCTTTTTGAACTTGTAACCGGAGGTGCAGGCTCAGGAAAAAGTGCCTGTATTGAGGATAAAATAGAAGATTTAATAAATAAGGGTAAAAAAGCCCTTGTTATTGTTCCTGAGCGCTTTTCGCATATTGAGGAGCGTACTCTTTGTGCGCGCTTTGGTGGACTTGGACTTAACAATATTGAGGTAACAACCTTCTCAAAGCTTGCCAGAAGACTTGCACCTAAAGGAGAGTATTTATTAAAATCGGGACGTGAAATGCTTGTTCTCAAGGCTGCAAAAGAAAATTCTTCGGCGGGAGACGGTATTTTTGAGGGAGCATATGAACACGGCGGTTTTGTTGAACAAATTTCATCTACTATAACCGAGCTTAAAAGAAACCTTATAACTCCGGATATGATAGAAAACTTTGAGCTTGACGGTTTTTTGGGACGGAAAATGTCGGCTGTTTCTGCTATATACAGGGCTTATAATGCTATGTTTGATGATAATTTAAAAGATCCTGACGAAACAATGGCAGAGCTTGCAGAGGCAATAGAGGCTGATGGTGGCTTTTTAGATACGGTAGTTTTTATAGACGGTTTTTCCGACTTTATGCCTACGCACTATAAGGTTATAGAGGCTCTTATAAAAAAAGCCAACAGCGTGCTTGTTGCACTTACTATAAATGATGAAGGATTAAGAGATTCTGACGGGATTTATGCGCCTGTTGCATATTCGGTTGAAAGGCTTTTCGGCATAGCAAAGGAAGCTTGTGCTGAATATAAACACACACATTTGAATGGCGAATTTAATTATGTAAAATCGGAGGATTTACGCTTTTTCCTTTCAAACTATGATAGTTACACTACGATACGGGAAATTCCTGAATGTAATAATATTAAGCTTAGCGTCTGTGCAAATCGCCGTGATGAAGTTGAGCGTCTGGCTGGCAGAATTATGTATGAGGTTCGTGAAAACAACTTAAGGTTCAGGGATATTGGTGTAATTATAGGAAATACAGACTCATACCTGCATATAATTGAAACGGTGTTTTCCGAGTATGGTATCCCGTATTTTTCGGACAATAAAATGTCAGCTTTGGAGCATCCTGTAATCAGGATGGTGCTGTCGGTTTTTGGAGTAATAAATGAAAACTGGAGCTTCAACTCTGTTTTCAAATATCTGCATTCAGGCTTTATCTATAAAAAAACTGAAAGAGGTATAGAAAAGGTTGATTTAAGGGGAATTGACCGCCTTGAAATATATTGCAGGTCGAGAGGTATTAGAGGTAAGAATATATGGCTTTCTGAGGATGCGTGGAAGCCTGCCCGAAAAGGTCTTTTCGATGCCGCAACTGAAACTCGGGAAGATGATGAAAATATAGAAGATCTCGATTTGTTAAGACGTGAGCTGATGGCACCTTTTAAAACACTGCTGGAGAAAATTCGTGGTAAGAGAAAGGTAAAAGACCTTGCAAAAGGATTATTTGAGTTTTTAAACGATATATGTCTATACGACGGACTTGTTTTAGAACAGGAGAAGCTTGAAGAGAATAATCTGCTTGATGATGCTCTTAGTATAGGAGAGGTGTGGGATGCAGTTTTAGAAACACTTGATCAGGCAGTCCTCACAAGTGGCGAAGAATATATGAGCCGTGAGGATTATTTAAGAATGATAGAGTCAGGTTTTTCTAAGTGTGCAATAGATACTGTACCGTCAGGAATAGACCGTGTTTCTGTAGGGCGTGCAGATATGAGCCGACCTGTAAGGGTTAAGGCTCTGTTTGTGCTTGGTGCTGTTCGCGGTGAGCTTCCGCCTGAGGTTGCAGATGGAGGGATTATTACCGAATCGGACAGAGTGATGCTCTCTGCAAATGGATATGATATTCTCCAAGGTAAACGAACAAGAACGCAGATTGCAGAATTTAATATCTTTTCTTCACTTACTGCCGCTTGCGAAAGATTATATATAAGCTATCCTGAAATGAATGATGAGGGTGCTAAAGCAACGCCTGCTGCTATTTTGGGTGAATTGGAGCGGTGTTTTGGCAATATAAATACCAAATATGAACAAAAAACTGAGTGGGAGAATATACTTGCCTCGGGCAGAAGTACATATAATAAGCTTATTCTTCGTCTTTCTGCTGACATACCCGAAAAAGAACGTGAGTTCTGGAATGAGATATGGGAATATGTATCTGCTGAGGATAAAAAAGCAGAATTTACATCTGTAAATAAAGCAGACGATAATGCTGATTTGTCAATATTTCAAGTTGTTGAGGGAAAGC
>JAZROS010000027.1:0-2675 GCA_045648825.1 Clostridia bacterium
TGATGGCTACACTACTGTTGGATGCGGAATATCAATTACACATACAGCACCGACTGTTACAGGCGTAAAGATTACTGCTATTGCTACGGTAAAAGAGGTTGTTGACCGAAGAATTGTATTTAACGTAATTGCAAAGGATGACAATGGCATAATTGGCGAGGGTGAACATACCCGCGCTATTGTAAACAAAGCAAAATTTATGTCAAAAGCTATTATAAGGAGTGAAAGCATTGTTAACTGATATTGAAATTGCTCAGGGCGCGAAGATGCTGCCGATTAAGGAAGTTGCTGCGAGACTTGGTATTTCTGAAGAGGAAATTGAACAGTATGGTAGATTTAAGGCGAAGATGTCAGAAACGGTTATTGAAAAGTCAAATGCAATGCCTGACGGTAAGCTTATTCTTGTTACTGCCATAAATCCAACTCCTGCGGGAGAGGGAAAGACCACAACTACAGTCGGACTTGGTGATGCATTTACAAGACTTGGAAAGAAATGTGTGCTTGCCCTTCGTGAGCCGTCATTAGGTCCAGTAATGGGTGTAAAAGGCGGTGCTGCAGGCGGCGGTTATGCTCAGGTTGTACCTATGGAGGATATAAACCTTCACTTTACCGGAGATATGCACGCAATTACAGCGGCAAATAACCTTTTGTCTGCAATGATTGACAACCACATTCATCAGGGTAACAGCCTTAATATTGATGTTACAAATATTGTTTGGAAAAGAGTACTCGATATGAATGACAGGGCGCTTAGGGAGACTGTTGTTGCTTTGGGCGGCAAGATAAACGGCAAGCCCCGCGAGGACGGCTTTATGATTACCGTAGCATCGGAGATTATGGCAATATTGTGCCTTGCTGACGGTTTGGAAGACCTTAAGAAAAGACTTGGAGATATTATTATCGGATATAATCTTGATGGTGAGCCTGTATTTGCCAAAGACCTTAACGCCGAGGGTGCAATGTGTGCTCTTTTGAAGGATGCAATTAAGCCTAATCTTGTACAGACTTTGGAAAATACACCTTGCTTTATCCACGGCGGTCCGTTTGCTAATATTGCTCACGGCTGTAACAGTATTACTGCTACACGTCTTGCATTAAAGCTCTCCGATTATACTGTAACCGAGGCAGGCTTTGGTGCTGACTTGGGTGCTGAAAAGTTCCTTGATATTAAATGCCGATTTGCAGGCCTAAAGCCTGATGCGATTGTTATTGTTGCAACTGTTCGCGCTCTTAAATATAATGGCGGAGTTCCCAAGATAGAGCTTAAGGCTGAAAATGTTGATGCAGTTAATAAGGGTGTTGTAAACCTCAAAAAGCATATTGAAAATATGCAGAGCTACGGTGTGCCGGTAATAGTTGCACTTAACCGCTTTGATACAGATACTGATGCTGAGCTTGATGCAGTAAGAAAAGCTTGTGCTGAATACGGTGTAGAGGTTTCTCTATCGGAAGTGTTTGCAAAAGGCGGAGAGGGTGGTATAGACCTTGCCGAAAAGCTTATTAAGATGATAGATGAGCAGAAATCTGAATTCAAGGTGCTCTATGACGAAAATTTGTCTATCAAGGACAAGATTGAAAAGATAGTAAAGAATATCTATGGTGGCAAGGGTGTTATATACACTAAAAAGGCTGAAAAGGAAATTGCAGCACTTGAGAAGTTTGGACTTGATAAAAAGCCTGTTTGTATTGCTAAAACGCAGTACTCACTCTCTGATGACCCAACACTTTTAGGTAGACCAGAGAACTTTGATGTAACTGTGTCTAAGGTGAGGGTATCAAATGGTGCAGGCTTTGTGGTTGTAGAAACGGGTGATATTATGGTAATGCCCGGACTTCCTAAAGTTCCTGCAGCAGAAAAGATAGATATAGATGCAAAAGGCAAGATTACGGGGTTATTCTGATGATATTTAAATCAAACAGTCCGTCTGAGACGGCTAAGATTGCGTCAACACTTGCAAAAGAGCTTACAAAAGGCGATATAGTATGTCTTAATGGTGAGCTTGGTGTAGGTAAGACTGCATTTACAAAGGGCCTATGCGAGGCTTTGGGTGTAACAGAGCATGTAACAAGCCCTACATACACAATTATCAATCGCTATGACGCATCTGTGCCTGTCTTTCACATAGATGCGTACAGAATAGATGATAGTGATGAAATGTACGAAATAGGCTTTGAAGATTGTCTGTCGGAGGGGATTTCGGTTATTGAGTGGTCGGTTATGATAGAAGATATACTCCCAGAAAAGCGTATAGAAATTGAGATAAGACGTGATATAAATGTACATGAGGATTACCGTGAAATAGAGATAAAGGAGTAAATGGCATAATGCGTATCCTTGCAGTTGACACCTCCTCTGCGGTTGCTACGGTAGCGATTGTTGATGGTGAAAAGCTTGTTGCAGAGGAAATATTAAATAATAAATTAACACATTCCGAGACTATAATGCCAATGATAAAATCGGTTCTCGATAAAGCAGAGCTAGAAGTGTCGGACATAGATATATTTGCGGCAGTAACAGGTCCGGGGTCATTTACAGGACTTAGGATTGGTATTTCTGCGGTAAAGGCACTGGCGCATGCAGCAAATAAGCCTTGTGTTTCGGTATCTACTCTTGAGGCGATGGCGTATAACTTTCCGTTTTCGGACAAGCTTATTTGTCCTATAATGGACGCAAG
>JAZROS010000028.1:0-12435 GCA_045648825.1 Clostridia bacterium
ATATCAATAACCCTTGAAGTTATGCTATCCGTCTTTGTATTTTCAAGTACAAGCCTCTCCTTTGGATATATCGGTGTCAGCTTTTCAAAGCTCTTACGCTTTAATGCAACCTCAAGCGAGTCGCCATTGATTTTTTTAACATACAAAAGCGGTGAATATTTATCCTCATCCTGACTGGGACGGCTGTCGCCTGTAATCTCGTCGCCCGTCTTTAAGCCAAATCTCTTTATCTGCGTAGGCGAGACATAAACATCATCTTCGCTTGGTCTTAAATTCTCAAATCTTAAGAATCCAAAACCGTCTGCCATCACGTCAAGAACACCGCAAACTTCAACTGCATCCGAAGGACGCTGTTTTCTTTTTGCCTTTGACTTTTCCTCTCTCTCAGCCTTTGCAAGCTCTTCTCTTTTTTCGGTTATAAGCTTTGCAATCTCATCCTTCTTAAGTGCAGATATCTTTTCTATGCCAAGACCTTGTGCAATCTGTTTAAGCTCTTCCTTAGTCTTTCTTTCAAGCATTAACTGCTCCTGCATACATTTACTCCTTAATTATCGGTCATAACAGCGCCGTATTTTGCTGATGACACAAGCTTTCTGTAACGGTTTAAGTAACCTGTCTTAATCTTTGGTTCGTTAGGTGTCCAGCCCTCACGGCGTTTTGCAAGCTCTTCTTCGGAAACAAGAAGATTTAAAACGCAGTTCTCTATGTCAATTTCTATCATATCGCCGTCTTTTACAAACGCAATAGGACCGCCGTCAACAGCCTCCGGGCAAACGTGTCCGATAGCCGCACCTCTTGTAGCACCTGAAAAACGTCCGTCGGTAATAAGCGCAACGTCCTTATCAAGTCCCATACCGCAGATTGCAGATGTGGGAGAAAGCATCTCTCTCATACCAGGACCGCCCTTGGGGCCTTCGTATCTAATTACTACTACATCGCCCTTTACAATTTTACCTGCGTAAATAGCTGCAATAGCCTCGTCCTCACTGTCATAAACCTTAGCAGGACCTTTATGCTGAAGCATTTCCTTTGCAACCGCACTGCGTTTTACTACACCCAGATCGCCCATAGTACCCTTTAGCACAGCAATACCGCCGGTCTTGGAATACGGATTATCGAGAGGTCTTATAACCTCATAATCCTGAACGCCTCTGCCCTTTATATTCTCACCTACGGTTTTACCTGTTACTGTAATAAGGTCGGTCTTGATAAGATTATTCTTAGAAAGCTCATTCATAACCGCCATTACACCGCCTGCCGCGTACAAATCCTGAACGTGATGCTCGCCTGCAGGTGCAAGGTGGCAAAGGTTAGGTGTTTCGGCGCTTATATCATTTGCCATATCAAGATTTACATCGACCTTAGCCTCAGCTGCAATAGCAGGAAGATGAAGCATAGAGTTTGTAGAGCAGCCAAGTGCCATATCAACACGAAGTGCGTTATAAAAAGCATCAGCTGTCATAATATCACGGGGCTTAATATCGTTATTAAGAAGCTCCATAATCTTCATACCGGTCTCTTTTGCAAGACGAATTCTCTCCGAGTAAACAGCAGGAATAGTGCCGTTTCCTGGAAGTGCCATACCGAGCACCTCAGAAAGACAGTTCATCGAGTTTGCAGTAAACATACCCGAGCAGCTACCGCAGGTAGGACAAGCTGCATTTTCAAGTGCAGTGAGTTCGTCCATATCAATGTTACCAGCTTTGAATGCACCGATTGCTTCAAAATTCGTATTCAAATCTCTGAACTTTCCCTTATAGTTAATAGACAGCATCGGGCCGCCGCTAACAACAATCGCAGGCTTATTAAGACGCGCTGCAGCCATAAGCATAGCAGGTACTATCTTATCACAGTTGGGGATAAGAACAAGTGCATCAAAACCGTGCGCTATTGTCATAGCCTCAACAGAATCCGCTATAAGTTCACGGCTTGCCAAAGAGTACTTCATACCGACGTGTCCCATTGCTATACCGTCGCATACACCAATAGCAGGGAACTCAACCGGAGTACCGCCAGCCATACGGATACCGACCTTTACAGCCTCGGCAATTTTATCGAGGTGTACGTGTCCTGGAATAACCTCGTTTTTTGAGCTTACAACACCGATTAACGGTCTTGAAAGCTCTTCATCAGTAAAGCCGGAAGCCTTAAACAGTGAACGGTGCGGAGTTTTTTCTACACCCTTTTTTACAATATCAGAATACATCTTAAATCAATCCTTTCTTAAATAAACATCTCTATAAGGAGATTATTATCATAAAAATATTTTACAACCAGCGTTTCGTCGACTATTTGACTTATAGCCGAAAGACTTTCGGTAGGAGCCAAAAGTGTCAGAACGGCACAGATGATATATACTATCAAAAGTCCGTTAAGAGCACCGACTATCATTCCTAAAAACGAGTTGACACCACTCAGTAGCGGAAGTTTGAATATTATATCCAACAGCCGTAAAAGCAGAAATACTCCGAGTCTTACTGCCAAAAACAGCAAAATTATAGACGCAATCTTAAGTATAACCTCTGTAACAGTATCTGTAAGCACTGCAAGAGCATCATTCTTCATCGTTTCAACAGCTTCCGTCTGTTTTTCAAGCTTTTCGTCAAGGAAGTCCATTAAAAAGCTTGGAAGTCCCATCATTTCTCCAACCTTAACGGCTGTTTCTTCGTCCTCCTCTGCATTTATGTCGGTCATTTGTTCCTCTGCCGTACCCATAACCTGAAGCTGTACCTTATCTCTAACAGTCTGTCCCAAGGCCGACGATGACAAATAGTCAGTAAAGGGTTGTTGCAAGGTTACTATAAGTACCGCCGAAATTATAAGCGATAGTACAGTATGTGAGGATTTCAAAAATCCTCTTCTCTTTGCAACCAATACCGAAGCTGTTATTATACCAATAAGAACAAGGTCAAATATGTAATTCATAATTGGTATTTTCCTTTCGTTTAAAAGTCAATAAAGTCAAGCCCTGAGCTATATACAACTACAACATGGTCGTTATCCATAACGTATATATCACGGATTTCTCGAGGACAGGTGTGTATCTTTTTGTGTCTGCCGGAAAGTCCGGACAAAATCACATCACGTCCTACGTTATATGCAATTCGTCCCGAACGTATATCCATACAGTCGGGCATCTTTTCTGCAGTTATAAGAGCCTTTTGTCTTCCCCTTCCGGTTAGAATTTCAAGCTCAGACGCATTATTATTATCAAGAAGCATCAACTTATATCCGGAATTTTCTGCACGGTAATGGAGCAATTTTCGTTCGGTGTATAAGGATTCCCACAAGACCTTACCTCTTTGCGACATACCAGAAACCTTGTCGTCTGCAAATACATTAAGTACTTCCCCAAGGAAGTTTACATCATATACAACAGAGCCCGAAAAATCTGTGCTCGCTTCTCTTTTACCGTTTGTTATGTTAAATACCTCAACTCTCGAATTAGCACCTGACTCAGTGTTTAGAAATGTTACCGCAACACGTCTTGAGCCGGAGGCAATATCAGCATCCAAAATACTGTCTGTTCCTGAGTTCCAGCTAAAGACTTTATCGCCTTTTTTGTTAATTACTATAACAGCACCCTTATAATACTCCTTGTCGGAAACAACCACAACATCACCATTGTCCGAAAGCTTGGCATTTTTAATCTTTCCGTCTGCTTCCGTTTGAAATACCTGCCTTTTGCCATCAAAGAGTGCAACTTTTGTACCCCCGCGTTCAGCTATCATATAATAGTTACCGCTTACACTCAAAATCGGCTCAGACATATGTATTCCGACTGCCCATAAGTTTTTACCGCTCTTGTCAAATGCAATAACTGCAGTTTCGTTTACACAAAGAATATAGTCCCTGTACTGAGAATACTTGTAGGTAGAGGCACTCTCTAAGGCAACAGGGTTACTCTCGGTATCACTTTCGTCAGGAGCAATATCCTCAAACTCAACGTCAGGAATGTCCTCCACATTTTCTATTTCGCTTTCAACGGGCGTGGGTGCCGGCTCATTCTCTTCCGGCGGCATCGGCTCGGGAGTTGATAAATCCTGCAAAAATTCAAGTGTTGGCTCTGGCAGTTCTATGTTAAAATGCCGAGCAAGTGCAAGCATATTCATTTTGAAGTTGTAGGTATAGTTTTCTATAAAACCTATTCTGATACCGGAAGCAAACACCGCAAATATGCACACCGCAAAAAGCAGTAGCACTGCCACGATTATTCTGCCTTTTCCACCCTTCTTTTTCATATATTACGTTCCTTTCAGTCAAATCAATAGAACACCTTTGAAAGATACAGCCCCTCTGCAGGTGCCGTTATACCTGCCCTGTTTCTGTCGCAGGATGCAATTATATCGGGCATATCACGCCAGTCAATTTTGCCACTACCGCAAAAAACAAGTGTTCCTGCAATTATTCTTACCATATTATACAAAAATCCGTTTCCTGTTACATCTATACGGATAATATCGCCCTCTTTTGTAACATTAAGCGAGTATATAGTCCTGACTGTTGTTTTGACAGTAAATCCGCTCGAAGCAAAACCGATAAAATCGTGCTCGCCGAGAAAGCTCTCTGCAGCCTTCTGCATAGCATTTAAATCAAGGGGATGACAATAATGCCACGCCCTTTGATTAAGAAACACATCGGGAAGTTCTGAATTTTGTATAAGATATGTGTACGTTTTAGACGAGGACCACCTTGAATCAAAATCATCTGATATTTCCTCGGAAGATATGCAGACAATATCATCCGGCAGTCTCGAATTGATAGCATATTTAAATCTTGACGCGTCAAAGCGTGAGTCGGTGAAGAAATTGCAGACATAGCCCTTTGCGTGAACGCCTGCATCTGTTCTGCCACAGCCATAAAGTAAAATCTTCTCTCCTGTTACGGCACCTATAGCATCTTCTACCGTTTCCTGTATTGTAGCGGCATTTGGTTGCCGCTGCCAGCCGTGATATCGGCTGCCATCATATTGAATAACAAGTTTAATATTTCTCATAATTATATTATAGCATAAATTTTATTAAAATGCAATCCTCAACATAACCAGTACCGCGACAAAAATCAGGAATACTACTCCGGCATAAGCATCATATTTTCCAACTCGCATCTCTTTCATACGTGTTCGGTTCGTACCGCCGTGATAGCATCTTGCATCCATTGCAACCGCAAGCTCATCTGCACGGCGAAAGCTGCTTACAAAGAGCGGTACCAAAAGCGGTATCATAGCCTTCGCACGTCTTAGAATACTTCCGCTTTCAAAATCCGCACCTCTTGCAGTCTGTGCTTTCATTATTTTATCCGTTTCTTCTGCTATTGTAGGAATAAATCTTATTGCAATAGTCATCATCATTGCAATCTCGTGAGACGGAACCTTAAGCACTCTTAACGGCTTTAAAAGCCTTTCTATTCCGTCAGTCAGCATCAGAGGCGACGTGGTAAGAGTCAGCACAGATGTTCCTATCACAAGATACACCAGACGTAGAAGCATATAAAAGCCCATTCTAAGACCTTCGTAGGTAACCCTTAGTGTGAAGAGTTTTAAGTCTAAAGAGAAAATTGGTGTTCCGTCCGTTAAAAGCACGTTTATAAGCACGGTGAATACAAGAATAACCAGCATCGTCTTAAGACCTCGTACCATAAATTTAAACGGCACCTTTGAAAGCTTAATTACAAATGCCAGAAAGAGTGTAATCAACGCATATTCATAGACACCCCGTATAACAAACAAAAGCACAATAAACAAAAGGACTGCAATAATTTTTACCCTTGCATCCATCTTGTGAATTGGACTATTGCCTGCAATATACTGTCCTATTGTAATATCCTTTAGCATTTTCTGTCCCCCTTTTTCAAAAAGAGCTCAGAATAAATCTTCTTTGCATATTCAACCGTATATATATCAGGCTTAATATCTACTCCCCTTGCAATAAGTTCTTGGGTAAGCCGTGTAATCTGAGGCACGTCAAGACCGATTTTTGAAAGTTCTTCTCCTCTTGCAAAAATTTCTGAAACCTCTCCGTCCATTTTGACTCTGCCGTGGTCAAGAACTATAATATGCTTGGCAAGTTTCGCAACATCCTCCATACTATGAGACACAAATATAACCGTCATATCTCCTCTTTCTTGATGCATTTTTAAAAGCTGTGCCAATATCTCATCACGCCCATGAGGGTCAAGTCCTGCCGTTGGCTCATCAAGAATAAGCACCTTAGGGCGCATCGAAATAACGCCTGCAATCGCAACACGTCTTTTCTGCCCACCCGAAAGCTCAAAAGGTGATTTTGTAAGCAAATCTGCCGAAATTCCTACAAGCTTAATCGCCTCGTATACCCTTTCCTTTACCTCTTCTTCGGAAAGTCCCATATTCTTAGGTCCAAATGCTATATCATCATATACCGTTTCTTCAAAAAGCTGATATTCCGGATACTGGAAGACAAGCCCAACCTCCGAGCGAAGCTTTTTAAGATTTACATCCTTTGCTACAATATCCATTCCGTTTATAATAATACTTCCTGAAGTGGCTTTCACAAGTCCGTTTAAATGCTGAATAAGCGTTGACTTACCCGAACCGGTATGACCGATTATTGCGGCGAAATCGCCGTCAGGTATTTCAAAGCTTATATCTGTCAGCGCTTGTTGCTCAAAGGGCATACCGGGCTGATATATATAGTTTAAATTCTTTACAGTAATCATCCGAAATTATCCTCTCACGGCGGTTATCTGCCTAATTTCCGTAAAATTGCATCTACACATTCGTCCACTGTTATTATATCGTCCGGAAGGTCTATACCCTCCGCGATTAAATGATGTACCAACTCCGTTACCTGTGGTACATCAAGACCTGTCTTTTTAATTTTATCAATATCCGAAAACACTTTCTTTGGTGTATCGTCCATAACAATCTTACCCTTATCAAGAACAACAACTCTGTCTGCTTCCGCCGCCTCGTCCATATAATGAGTGATAAGAACAACAGTCATACCCTTTTTTCTGTTGAGCATTTTTATAGTTTTTATAACTTCTTTTCTCCCAACAGGGTCAAGCATTGCGGTAGGCTCATCAAGAATAAGATATTCAGGCTCCATCGCAAGAACTGCCGCAATAGCAATTCTTTGTTTTTGCCCGCCGGAGAGTCTTGAAGGTGCAGCTTCCGCAAACTCTGTCATATTGACTACTTTAAGACATTCGTCAACACGCCTTCTGATTTCTTCCGGCTCAACACCCATATTTTCAGGCGCAAATGCAACCTCATCCTCAACCATTGCCGCAACCATCTGATTGTCAGGGTTTTGAAAAACCATTCCTGCACGTGCGCGTATTTGGTAGACCATTTCCTCATCAGCTGTGTCCATCTTATCCACATATACTTTACCGCTTTCAGGGAGAAGTATTGCATTAAAATGTTTTGCAAGAGTTGATTTACCCGAGCCGTTATGACCGAGTATCGCAGTAAAACTGCCACGTTCAATAGTTAGGTTCAATTCCTCAATCACAAAATGTTTATCTTCATCACCGTATGCACAGTAAAGATTTTTAGCCTCAATCATCTTTTTCCTCCATTGTATCAGGAGTCGCAGTCGGAGTTTCTTCAGGCTCTTCTGCACTTAAATCGCAGTATTCAATCAGCTTTTGCATCATTTCAGGAGAGCCTTTATATCTTTTTCCGTCATACCACATTATATTTCCGCCATCGTAGAAGTTAAGTCTGCTCGCTATTCTGTTATGATCATCATACAAAGCAATCCAAGCATCAGCAACAAGCACCTGTGCTTCGTCATTCTCCAACGGCTCTCCTAATGGGATATTTCGTACAAAGTCGATTATCGCACCAACCTCTTCATCGTCCTTTTCGGCAATACCGACTACAACATCTCCATTCCCCTCGCCATACGCCATATAAGCACTTACCGGCTCGCCTGCCTCAGGAGAAATCTGTTCAATATCAAACTCAGGCGTGTTTACAAGTGTTCTGTTTATAACAACTGCACTTGCAAGTATAACAACAAGTGCTGTTATAACAGATGTATAGTAAATTTTTCTTCTGGTAGAAAGTTTCATCATCAGTTACCCTTTCAAAATCAGTTTTGTATGTTTTCCCATCTGCAGGATATACCGCACGGCAGAGCCATACCTTTTTTATTCTCCATAGGAATTCCTATCTCGTCAGCAGTAACATTCCCGCCGCATTTTGTAACCAAAGCCAGCTCCAGCGAATTTTTAAGTATTGTAGCAGAAAGACCTGTTGTATATGCGTTAATCAGGAAAAAGAGAGGTTTTCCAGACAGAAGCTTTACACAATCTAAAACAAGCGGATAAAGCTCATCCTCAATCTTCCAAAGCTCACCCGACGGACCTCTGCCGTACGACGGCGGGTCCATTATGACAGCATCATATTCTCTGCCTCTGCGAATTTCACGCGCAACAAACTTTTTAACGTCGTCAACTATATATCTTACATTTCTATCACCAAGACCTGAGGATATTACATTTTCCTTTGCCCAGCTTACCATACCCTTTGACGCATCGACGTGTACAACATCTGCCCCTGCCGCAAGTGCCGCAACAGTAGCTCCGCCTGTGTATGCAAAAAGGTTTAAAACACGTATGGGACGGTTTGAATTTTTAATAAGCTGTCCGAACCAGTCCCAGTTCACAGCCTGTTCGGGAAAAAGACCTGTATGCTTAAAGCCCATAGGCTTTATATTAAACACAAGGTCGTTATATTTTACCTGCCACCTATCCGGCATATTTTTGTTTTTGATTTCCCAGCTACCGCCGCCGCTCTTACTGCGGTGATAAACCGCATCTGCATTATTCCAAAGCGGTGTCCTGTCCTTTTCAGTCCATATCGCCTGAGGGTCAGGACGTCTTAAAACCTGCTTTCCCCAATATTCAAGTTTTTCACCGCCGCCGGAGTCAATAAGTCTGTAATCCTTCCAGCCATCACTAAGCCACATATTATCAATTACCTTTCATTTATCTTTTAACATTGTACCACACAATCCATAGAAAATAAATATATAAATTTCTCTTTTACCCTTTTTTTAGCTATTTTTTCTAATGCTTCTGCATATAACTCCAACTGAATGTCATACTTTTGGTGAATTTCGTCAATTTCCTTTACTCTATCCGTTTTATAGTCAATAAGTACAATGCCGTCATCCTCCTCAAACCAGCAGTCAATTACTCCCTGCAAGAGAATTTCCTCACCCTTAAGCGACATATCTCCTGTAAGTTTTGAAGCATCGACACCTATCTCGAATTCACTTTCCTGATGCACTTTTTCTGCCGCCATAAAACGTCTTCCAAGCTCGGAGGTATAGAACTTTAAAATCCTGTCAGCACTTACTGAGTTTGCAATATCAGAAGCAATATGCCCCGCATCTATAAGTGCCAAAATATGCCTTTTAATAAATGCTATGTCATTACCCTTTTCACGAGGCAGGGTTTCCATTATTTTATGAACTGCTGTTCCGAACTCTGCACCGCCCATTTTTGCACCCGACATAAACTTAGGCTTTTCTGCAAGCTTGTTTTTTGCAAAGCCCTTAAAATCCGAAACAGCCGCCTTTGACTTTATTCCCATTGCTGTATACGGATAAGAATAATTAAGTATTGATATTGCTTTTTCCGTTTCGGGAAGTTCAATAGCTTCTGACCTTTTTTCCTCGTGTGCCTTTTCCGCTATTTCAAGACCTTCTACATACTTAAATTTCCAGTGAGCAGAATTCATAGATACAGGCGCTAACCACTCGGCAAAAGTTTTAGCATTTGCCGCCTCAGATGCCATATTTATACTGCCCATTTCCTTCCAGCCTTGTAACACTTCTTCCGTCTTTGCATTTTTCTCAATATGTGCTGTAACGATAATCTTTTCCTTTGCTCTTGTAAGTGCAACGTAAAGCTTTCTCATCTCCTCGGATAAAAGCTCCTCATTGATTGCACTTACAAATATATCTTTAACAGGTGAAGAAATCATAATACTCTCGTTATAATTCATATAGTCAAGAGAAAAACCAAGTCTGTTATGCATAACCAAGCGGCCTGTCGAATCTTTAGTATTAAACCGCTTATTTGCTCCTGCAAGAAAAACAACAGGCTCCTCAAGACCTTTACTTTTATGTATAGTCATTATTCTTACATAATCTCCGCCCACCGAAAAGCCCGCACCCTCAAGGTCATCGCCTGTGCGTTCAAGCTTTTCCATATATTTAAGAAAAGCAAAAAGCCCCCTGTAGCCTGCACTTTCGTATTGCTTTGCACGGTCAAAGAAAAGCTGCAAATTTGCTTTTGCCTGTCCGGAATCGGTTGCACAGAAGAATGAATATATTCCCGTCTGCTCATAGAGCATACTTATCATTCGTTCTGCACTTAAGTATCTCGACCTGTCTCGCCAGAAATTTATTCTTTCAACAAACAATGCTACTTTTTCTCCGAAAAGCATAGCACCTTCTGCACTCTCTCCTCTCTCCTTTAAAACGAGGAACTTTGAATATACCGAGCACAGAGCATCAAAAAAGCTTTTGCCTCTTTCATATGCTCTTATAGTTGCTATCTCATCATCCGTAAAACCGCCAATTACCGACCTCATAACAGAAACAAGCGGAATATCTACCTGCGGATTTTCGATTACTCGAAGCAGCGACATCATAAGTTTAATTTCAGGCTCCACAAAAAAGCCCTCGTGGTCGCAGTAACAATCTATGCCGTATTTTGCAAAGACTTCACGGAAAACCTTTCCGTCAGCTTTATGCGAAGACATTAAAATCAATATATCTGAATTACGAATTGGTCTTGTAGAGTCAACCAACTTGGTAACTCCATCCTCTACAATCTCTACCTTATCACGCACAGGAAAACCGTTCTTCTTCATATCAAGAATACGCCTTGCTATATACTCTGCCTCAAGCTTGGCTCTTTGAGGCACATTTTCCAAGGTTTTGTCCTGTTCTATTAAAACAAACTCAGACGTATAATCTGCTCCTGTTTTTTCGTAGCCATCATTTCCAAGATTGAGCTTTTGTGATTTGTCGTATTCTATTTCTCCGACAATACGGCTCATACAGGACTCAAACAGGTCATTTACCGATTTCAAGACTTCTTTTCTGCTTCTAAAATTCTTAGAAAGTGTTATTTTTCTCTCCTTTGCGTTCTTACGGGACCTATAAGTGTCCGATTTACTTCTGAATACCAGCGGTTCTGAGCCTCGGAAACGGTATATGCTCTGTTTCATATCACCAACCATAAACAGATTTTTCCCGTCAGTTATCATTTCAAATATACCGTCTTGCAAAGCATTTGTATCCTGATACTCGTCAATCAGTATCTCATCATACCTACTTCTGATTTCCTCTCTGATATTATCATTATCAGCAAGCAGTCTGTATGCTAAGCGTTCAATGTCAGAAAAGCTCAAAACCGAGCTTTTGCGTTTTGTTTCATCAAGCTCCTTTTTAAACTCTATTGTTAAATCAGCAATCGCACGTGCCTGGGGATAATATATATCCTTTAGTATCTTTTCAAAGTCCTCAGTATCTTCAGGTATTATATCTCCTTCAAAGCGGATCGCCTCAGCGATATTATCTCTTAAATTTATTACAGCACTATTATCTAAATCAATTTTTTGCAGTTTGAACTCACGCATTGCTGGTATTTTTGCTTCAAGCGGCATACCCAAAATTTCATAAAGCCTGTCTTTTTCTGCAGTAACTACAGCAGTATATTCCTCTTCTTTTGAAACTGAAAGAAGGCTTTCGCTATATATAGCAATAAACACGTTTAGTTTTTCGTTTACCGCATTTTCAATTCTCTTTGCCCATATAGTGCCAAAAAAACCGTCTTTACACAGATACTCCTTAGCACCCTCATCAATAAATTTTTCAGGATACGGAAGATTGGATGCAAAGTCATACAATCTTTCTACAAGCTCACGAATACTGTCTTCTCTGCCACTTCTTGCACAGCTTTCTGCCAAAGTTATAAATGACGTATTATTCTCTTTGTAAAGTCTTTCGGTTAATTTGTCAAAAACCTCTTCCCGCATAAGCTTTTCTTCGGATTTCTGAACTATCTGAAAGCTCGGACTGATATTTAGAATATGAAAATACTCCTTTACAAGCGATTGACAAAAAGAGTCTATGGTGCTTATTTTAGCACCTGCAAGCTGCTTAATCTGGTTTGATATAAAGCGTCTTTTTTTCATATCACCGATTTCCGACGCTTTTATAAGCTCATTTTTAAGACCACGTTCAATTCTTTCACGCATTTCAGCAGCGGCAGCACGAGTGAAGGTAACCACAAGGAGCCTGTCGGCACGGACAGGCTTTTCGTTATTGTCGGGTATGAGTCTTTTGATAATTCTTGAGGTAAGTACAGCGGTCTTACCTGAGCCGGCAGCGGCATTTACAAGAACCTTGGCATCTCTTGCCGTTATTG
>JAZROS010000029.1:0-1979 GCA_045648825.1 Clostridia bacterium
CGTTACGTCCTGAAGGTTGTCTTTAGCACGGCTTATTTCGCCGGATAGCATCTTTAAGGGCATCAGCCTTTCGTCAATATTAAGCTCCTTCATACAGTCCTTTAAGACCGTCTTAGAGTCGGCTGTATCATAGATAACAAAGCTTGGGTCAAAGCCTATCCTTTCGCAGCAACTGCGAAGGAGCCTTACACAAGCCGAATGGAAGGTGGAAATCCACATATCACGGGCAACAGGGCCAATTCTCGCCTCAATTCTCTCACGCATTTCTGCCGCTGCCTTGTTGGTAAAGGTTATGGCAAGTATATTATACGGTCTTATATTTTTTGTTTCCAATATATACGCAAGGCGGCTTACGAGCATTGTGGTCTTGCCGCTGCCTGCACCTGCAAGCACCAGCACCTGACCGTCAGTATGCAAAATCGCCTCTTTTTGTTTTTCATTAAATCGGCTAAAATCCATAATTTCCTCCAAATAAAATCAAATCACATACAAAATAATAATATCACAAAAACCGAAAACTGTCCACTCGAATTTGAAAAAATTGCCGTAATCGAAAAAGGTTCTTTCTGAGATAATATTATATGTGTCAAAAACAAACGAAAGGACTCGTATAATGAAAAAGAACATCTGCCGCGCCCTGTGCGCCATATTGCCGATAAGTGTTGTTACAGCGGCATATATCTCCGTCCCCAGCAAAATCACATTAACCGAAAACGCACTCTACAGTGCATATCCTAACGGCCTTGTACGTCTTTCGTCCGATAATGGAGCCGTAATAAATACCGCTTCTCTTGGAGTTCAGAATGTAACGGCAGAGCTTTTTGGAACTGTTCCTATTAAAACGGTCGAGGTCTCGGTTGTTCCAGAGCGGTATGTCTATGCCTCAGGAGAGGTTATAGGAGTCAGAATTTACGCAGACGGTGTGATGGTAGTTGGAGTCGAAACCATCGGAGGCGCAAGAATTGCAGGGATAAAAAAGGGCGATTTGATTAAAAAGATAAACGGAATACCCGCAGAAAGTACAGAGCAGGTTTCTAAGGTCCTTTCTTCACAAAAGATAAATACACTTACAATCTGCCGAGGTAGAGAAATTTTTGACCTGACTGTGCGTGGTCAAATGGGCGAAAAGGGATATATTGTTGGGATGTGGGTGCGTGATTCTGCTGCAGGAATAGGAACTCTTACCTATACTACCGATGATTACAGCTTCGGCGCACTCGGACACGCAATCTGCGACAGCGATACCGAGCTTCTTGTACCTTTAGGACACGGTAGCCTTTCTCCATGCAGAGTTACATCTGTCAAGGCAGGAGAAAGCGGCGAGCCGGGCGAGCTGATGGGGGTTATCGGCGGTGAGGTTATAGGTGCTGTTCATACCAATTCCGACCTTGGACTCTATGGCACTCTGTCAGCCGAAAAAAAGGGGATAAAACTACCTGTTGCGACAGAATTTCTCGTAAAAGAGGGCGATGCGGAAATACTCTTAGACGTTGACGGCACTGGTGTAAAGGCATATAAAATAAGGATAGAACAGATTTCCCGCACCAATGCCAAAACAAATAAGAGTATGAGTATCCGTGTTACAGACGAAACCCTTTTAGGCATAACCGGCGGTATTGTTCAGGGTATGTCGGGCAGCCCTGTCGTTCAGAATGGGAAGTTAGTTGGTGCAGTAACGCACGTTTTTGTAAATGACCCGACGAGAGGGTATGGAATATTTATTGAGAATATGCTCTCGGAAGCGGAGAAACCAAAATAAACTAAATGCTCGCCCATCAAACAATAGGCGAGCATTTTTTCATATTTAAAACGGTAATTCTTTCCCCTCTTTTTTCCACTCAAGAAACTCTGCCGTCGCGCAGAAGATTACATCACCTGATGAGTTGATGGCAGTTTCCAGCGAATCCTGAACTACGCCGATAATAAATCCAACAGCAACGACCTGCATTGCAATATCCTGTCCTATTCCCAAAAGTGAG
>JAZROS010000030.1:0-2267 GCA_045648825.1 Clostridia bacterium
AAAAAACTAATGTGCGGCAAATTCTTATTTATCGAACTGATTATACCACAAACAATAGAATAATTAAAGAGGATATATTTGTTGCAAATCATTCGCGAAATTTACAAGTTCTTTTCTGAACAGAAACCTTCTGTTCGGAAAGGAGCTTTTTTATGCAAAAAAATATAAAAGAAAAAGCAAAAAAACGCAGTGTTACTGACAAATACAAAGACGATGTCATTTGTTATGTCGGTGTGGAGGTGGTATTATGTCGATAAACGCAAATTTAACAGAACAGTGGGATGTGGAACTTTTGGGAGATGATTTTAGCGGACTAAATGATATATACCGTGAAATAGCTGATGAGATTGGCATTGAAAAAACTATGGTGATTTTCAATCTATTTCACGGTACACAGATATCATTTCCAAACAGACTTTTCTCAAAGGAATACACCCACCGAGCCATTCTCAAGGAATATAACGGTAAAAACGTGCTTCAACTCGCGCAGAAATACAATTATTCCGAACGCACGATATGGCGAATTGTTAAAGCTGGTAAATAAAGATTAGGAGAATGCTTATGTTTAAGAAAATTTTATCAGTTCTATTGGTGCTTTGCATGGTGTTGTGTTTAGGAGCTTGTGACAATACAAATAATAACAGTTTAGAACCTTCCAGCAGTGAGCCTCAAACAGATATCGTAGAATCTCAAACGGAAGATACGAATAATTCTACCGAGCCTAACGAAACTCAAAGCACTACCGAAACGCCAGATGAATCGACTATCACAAGCACACCATCGACCACTTCAAAACCTAAAGACGATACCCCTGTATATGTGCCCAGTGATAATACTTCAAAAGAGAAAAAGTGTTCTTATTGTAGCAAAAACCCTGCTGTCAGCAATAGTAGTTATTGTTCAAGCTGTAAATGTTTGCTCTGCTCAAACAGGATAAATGGTAACGGATACCAATACTGTAACAGTCATAACTGCACAAAGTCAAATTGCAAACTCCCGAGAGAAAAAGGATCGTACTGCATCGAGCACAAATGCAGTGATACCAGTTGTACTCGTGAGAAAGAAAAGAATTCTATGTACTGCTCTACACATAACTGCAATGCATCAAACTGCAATGCTGTGAGAATGAATAATTCTAACTACTGCGCATCTCACAAGTGTAGCAATTCGAGTTGTGGTAGCCAAAAAGAAAGTGGATCTGAATGTTGTTCAAGCCATAACTGTAACGTTTCTGGATGCAAATCGGCAAGAGTCGGTAGTTCATACTATTGCGCAGTACACAAATGTAGCAATAGTAGCTGTTCTAATCAAAGAGGTAACGGATTATATTGCAGCTCTCACACCTGTAAAGCAAGTGGATGTACAAGTGAAGCTAACGGATATTGCAGTTACCACAAATGCAGAAAATGTAATTCTCAAAGATTAGATGGATTTGACCTTTGTCGAAATCATAAATGCCGAGCAAGCAGTTGTTCTGCTGAGAGATATAGTGGTAGTGGCGAAGGATATTGTACTACACATCATAGAGAATATATGCTTGGAAACATTCCGCGATAATGACTAAAGCCTCCTTGCGGTTAATTTGCACGGAGGCTTCTATATCGCAAATATTGTCATTTGCAGTTGTTTTATAAAGAAAATTATGGTATAATTAATACACTTTGAGAATTAGGAGTTGCAAAATGGGAAGAGCATCTGTTAAAGAAGATAAAAATATATATCAAACAACTCGTGAAGAAATGCGAGATAACAATGGTAAACCGTGGAGTAGAGAGAAAGCAGCAGACGAAATTGCGGAAATCGAAAACGGTAGATATAATTACCTTGATAAATACCGTCTTTTGAAAATCGAAGAAGAAACGGTAAAAATACAACCTGAGGATATTGTTGCATTATCTAAAGCTTATAACAAGCCCGAACTTCGAAACTATTATTGTTGCCATCAATGTGATATTGGAAAAATTGATGCTCCAGAAGTGATTTACGATAACGTGCACGAAATTCTTGTTAATATGTCGGTATCATTAGAATCTGTTAATGCAAAGAAACTTCGCTTAATGGAAATCCTTGCGGATGGTAAAGTTGACGATGCTGAAATCACCGACTTAAATAAAATCCTTGAGGAACTTGAAAAAATCTCAATGACGGTTGAAGCAATTCAACTTTGGTGCGAGAAAATGAAGCTTCTGGGTACCGAAAACAAGTAAATACATATATAATCACGCAGCGTTAAGGCCTGAAAACCTTGACGCTGTTTTTATTTTGCT
>JAZROS010000031.1:0-6190 GCA_045648825.1 Clostridia bacterium
TTTTCTCGCAAACCCCAAAACCATAATCAAGCATTTTCTTATGGTCTTCCCAGTCGCACGGGTCGGACAAGGTAACTGCAACCAAGGTTATACCATCTCTTCTTGCTGCAGTTACAAGACATCTTCCCGACTTTTTTGTAAATCCTGTTTTTACGCCTATTATGCCCTCATAATTCCACAACAGCTTATTATGGTTTCTAAGGTAGGTTATATCTCCGTCCTGATTGGTTATTTTCATTTCCTTGCTTTGCACAATGGGACTTAATTGCTCATTTCTTATGACCTCACTTCCTATAAGAGCAAGGTCATATGCAGTCGAATAATGATTATCTCCGTCAAGACCGCTCGGATTTTCAAAGCTTGTGTTTAAAGCACCTATTTCTATTGCCCGCTTAGTCATTATTTGTGCAAAACTATCCGTGCTGCCCGAAATATGTTCTGCAACTGCAACGGCAGCATCATTCCCCGAGTTTAGCAGCATCCCTGAAACAAGGTCAGACAGCTTTATTCTGTCATTTTCCTCAAGGTATATGCTTGAACCCTCCTGATTTTGTGCATTTACAGAAACGACAGCAGTTTCGTCCCAACGTCCCGATTCCGCTGCGACAAGAGCCGTCATCATTTTTGTTGTGCTTGCCATAGGAAGCTTTAGATGCGGTTCTTTTTCGTATACAATCTCACCGCTGTCTGCAGCCATAATACAAGCGGACTTAGCTGAAATTTCCAAACCGTAGGATACTGTCGGTGTTGCAAAAAAAATAAATAGAAACAACATCAATACTTTCACAAAAAATCACCCCATACCTATTGGTATGAGGTGAGTAGAGCATCTTATTCCAAATCCTCAGGATTTCCGCCTAAATATTCATATGCAGCATATAACTGGTCGTCAACAACCACATCAAGAACATAGAAATGATTTTCAAGTGTGGCTTGTGTTGAAAAGTCCATTACACCATAGGGGTATAAGCCAACATCCTTCTGGAAATTGTATACCGCAACCTTCAGCTCCTCATCAAAATAATCATTGATTTCGCCGAAGTAGTAACCCATAACAGAAAGCCTTTGCTTTGTAGCAAGAACACCTGTACCGGTATCTCCTACACGCCACTTTATTTTATAGTCGAACTTTTCATACTTCTCTATGTCAATTCCCTTTTTGCCGTTATACACAACTTCATCAGGGTAAATTCCGACACCATTTATATCTCTGCCGTTTCTTGTAACATAATGTCCTGTTGTCAGCTTAAATGCATCTCCGTTCGGTAAAACAAATATATCCTGAATAAGGCCTTTACCAAAGGTTGTCCTTCCAACAACATAGCCTATACCCGAATCCTGCAATGCACCTGTAAGGACTTCCGCCGCAGAAGCAGTATCACCATTTACAAGAACAGAAAATTTATACTTTGGTTTTTTTAAGTCTGAGTAGAAAATTTTGTTACTTCTCTCGTTTCTGTACATTGTCTTAAGGATTATACCCTGAGGCACTATCATCCTTGCAATATCTACAACGGATGTTAAAAGTCCGCCCGGATTTGAACGCAAATCAAGTACAATTTTGCTTATTCCCTTTGAATCAAAGTATTTTAGTGCATCCTCAAATTCGGTAGCGGTATCGTCAGAGAAATTCATTACTTCAATATACCCAATATCAGACGGCAAAACAGTATAACCAACCGTCTTGCTGCTTATCTCTCGCCTTTCGACATTAAACAGTAATTCCTCGCCCTCACGTCGAACCTTTATTTGAAGGGTTGTACCATTTTCCCCTCTTGCCATTCGGGTAACCTCGTCAAGAGATTTTCCGGTTACATCAACTCCGTCAATACTCAAAATTATATCTCCGGCTTTTAATCCGGAAATCTGTGCTCCGCCGCCGTCAATCAGGCGAACAACCAAAACCTCATCATCCCGCATCTGAATAATAACGCCTATACCGGAAAACTCATCAGTAAGCATTTCATAATACTCCTGATATTCTTCTGCTGTGTAAAATTCAGAATATTGATCAAGCTCACCAAAAGCCGCCTTTATCATTTTATACATAAGCTCGGGATTATCCTCGACAGCAGCCGAAATTGCTGCACGCATCATATCTTCTGAATAAACAGAGCTGTCTATATACAGATTTGAAGCATAATTTATTATCGAATCTAAGTATATCGACTTATCGTTAGCTTTGACATAAGCCGGAACTGTGAGCATACTTAAAGTAAGCACTGAAGCAATAATTGATTTAATTTTCATTAGGCCAATTCCTTTCGTATAGTCTAAATAAGACATCTATTTTCTCTTCACCTTGATTTCTATCTTGTTTTGCTGCTCACCGCTGCCGATAATCAGGGTATAATCAATTTTAATCACACCGCCTCTGTCATTAAAGCTACTCTCTACCGAATGTGTTGTATGCGTCATATTCATTTCTCCAAATGGCATATAATAGACAACATTTTCAGACTCACCCGCAACATAATTAAGCTTCAGTTCAAAATCGCCCTTGCGGCGCATTGTAACCTTCTCGCCGTCTGCAATTATCATAACAGAGCAGTTTGCCATATCCATTTCTTCGTTCTCATTATAAAATATGTAAAACTTACCGCCCCTCTGATAAAAGGTACCGTCGGTGGCAAATTCAACAGTTTCTTCACCTTCCGGCGAGATCTGTGTTGATATTATAGTTATTATAGCATTTTCATCAATATTTTTCAATGTCAATTTTTTTCACCTGACCATTTATTTCTCTCTCCAAAAAGACTCCTCCAAGCTCGGCAAAGCCTTTCTCGTCGTCGCTTACATAATACTCGCAAACTCCGTCCTCTTCCCTTTTGGCAAGATTATCACTACCAAGTATCGTTTCTATGGACTTTGCAAGCTCTTTGCAGACGTTTATAATCCTGACACCTTCGCCCATATACTCGCTGATTGCAGTTTCTAAAAGAGGATAGTGTGTACAACCCAAAATTAGAGTATCAACACCTTCTTTTTTAATCGGCTCAAGATATTCTGCTACGACAAGTTTTGTAACCTCGCTGTTAAAGTGTCCGTTTTCAACCAACGGAACAAAAAGCGGACAAGCCTTTTGAAAAACCTTTATATCCCTGTTAAGCTCTGTGATACCTCTTAAATAGGAGCCGCTCCTTATTGTAGCACTTGTACCGAGAACTCCCACTTTTTTATTGCCGGTAGCCTTTACCGCAGCTTCGCACGCGGCATCAACAACTCCGACTATGGGTGTATTAAACATCTTTCGCATATCAGAAAGTGCAACCGAGCTTGCAGTGCCGCAGGCTATAACTACAAGCTTTACATTATGGCTCATAAGAAATCTTATATCGCTTGCAGCATATTGCTTTATTGTTTCCTCTGTTTTAGTGCCGTAAGGAAGTCTTCCTGTATCACCAAAATATACGATATTTTCTTTTGGCAACAGAGTGGATATGCTCTTAACCGCCGTAAGACCTCCCAGTCCCGAATCAAAAACACCAATACTGTTATTATTCATACCAATACCTCTTATGATTATCTTTTTAGACCAAGCTCAATAAGCTCATCAAGAAGTCCGCTGTATGTCTTCCCCTCAGCCTGCCACAGCTTAGGATACATACTTATATTTGTAAATCCGGGCAAGGTATTAACCTCATTTATAACCACACTGCCGTCGGAATACTTAACAAAGAAGTCTGCCCTTGTAAGTCCGCTGCCGTCAAGAGCAACAAATGCTTTTTTAGCATATTCCTTAATCTCATTTACAGTTTCTTCAGGAAGCTTGGCAGGAATTTGAAGAACGGTTGACGAATCGGTGTATTTTGCGTCAAAATCATAGAATTCAACTGTCGGTATAATCTCACCGATACAGCTTGCATCAGGCTCGCCGTTACCTAAAAGTGCACATTCAACCTCGTGCCCGTCTATAAACTCCTCTACAATAACCTTGCGGTCAAACTGAAAAGCATTCTTAAGCATAACCGAAAGCTCCGCTCTGTCGTGAGCCTTTCCGACACCAACGGAAGAGCCTGTATTACAAGGCTTTACAAAGCAAGGGTAGCCGAGCTTTTTTTCTATTGTATCTAAAACCTTATTCTCATAAGACATATCACCGTCTAAAACCGTTACCCAATCCGCCTGAGGAATCCCTGCATATTTAAATATTATTTTAGTATATGCTTTATCCATAGAAACGGCAGAGGATAAAACACCCATACCAACATACTTAATACCCGAAAGTTCCAAAAGTCCCTGCACCGTACCGTCCTCCCCGTTTTCGCCGTGAAGAACAGGAAAAACAACATCTATTTTCACAAATTCTGTCTTGTCGCCAAAGATTATAAGAGCTTTGTCGCTGTTGTCGGGTGATATTATTGCCTTGGTAAGCTTTGTATTATCTTTAAGCCAGCCATCATTTTCAAGTTCTTTTACATCGCCTGTGTAATAATACCACTCACCCTCTTTGGTAATTCCTACCATATACAAATCATACTTTTCTTTATCAAGATTAGATATAACCGAAGTAGCAGATTTTAGTGAAATGTTATGTTCAGGAGACTTACCTCCGAAAATCACACAAACCTTAAGCTTTGACAAAACTATCAATCCCTTCTCAAAATATTATACACTCTTTCTGAGCTTAGTTAATATACTATCAAACCAATCGGGCATCGGTGCAGAAAATTCCATATACTCGCCCGTTTTCGGATGGTTGAAGCCGAGAGTTTTTGCAAACAACAGCTGTCCGTCCGATTTGGTTTTATCATTCTTTGCACCATATACTCTGTCCCCTGCAATGGGATGTCCTATTGATGACATATGCACTCTAATCTGATGCGTTCTGCCCGTTTCCAAAACACATTCCAAAAGGGTATAGCCCGAAAAATGCTCTATCGGGGTATAATGCGTAACAGCCTCTCTGCCGCCTGTAACCACCGCCATCTTTTTTCTGTCTGACGGAGAACGTGCAATAGGCTTATTAACTGTTCCTGCCTCTTTTACATTTCCGACCACAAGAGCTAAATAACGGCGGTTTGCCTTCTTCTCTTTAAGCTGGTCCGCAAGTACAATATGTGCGTCGTTATTTTTTGCAACTACCAAAAGACCTGCCGTGTCCTTATCAATTCTATGCACTATCCCAGGTCTTATAACACCGTTAATTGCAGAAAGCGAGTCGCCGCAATGGTAAAGAAGTGCATTTACGAGAGTGCCCGTATAGTTACCTGCCGCAGGGTGCACAACCATTCCCTGAGGTTTATTTACAATAATGAGGTCGTCGTCCTCATAGACAATATCAAGCGGTATATCCTCTGCCACCACCTCTAAGGTCTCAGGCTCAGGAAGGTCAATTTCTATTTTTTCGCCCATACTGACTTTGTAGTTCTTTTTTAGCTTTTTGCCGTTTGATAAAATATGTCCATCCTCCGCCAAAGCTGCGGCATATGAGCGGGAAATTCCGTCTATATTACTGCTTACAAAGCTATCAAGTCTTACTCCGTCCTCCTCGGACCAAAGCACAATCTTTTCCATTTTGATTATTCCTCTTTAGTTTCTTTTTCAGCAAGCACCCTTATTACAACAAGCACCGCACCAACTGTAATTGCAACGTCTGCAAGATTAAAAACGGGAAATGTAAAGAGGGTAAATTCGATAAAATCAACTACATAATGTCTTATTATTCTGTCAATACCATTGCCTAAAGCACCGCCCAAAAGCAGTCCTGCACTTAAAATAAGCGTTTTATCACAAGGCTTGGTTTTAAACATATAAACGATAATAGCAATACTAAACAGCACGGAAATCGCACCCAAAATCCATGTGTGATTTTCAAAAATGCTAAAAGCCGCTCCTGTATTTCTCACATACACAATGTCAAAAAGTCCCGGCACAAACGTAAAATGGTCTGTAAGACTAAAATTTTGAACGATAAGTGCCTTGCTCACCTGATCTAAAATAATGGTCAGTGTTGCAATTATAAGCCAGATATACATATCCTTCCTCCGATTTATTCAGTAATTATTTCAAGTTCAGAGATTATCTCATCTTCTGTTATGTCATCAAAAATATCCACCGATCCGATTGAAACGGGAAGTACAAATCTCAGCTTACCGCCGACTGTTTTTTTATCTGACATCATAAGAGACAAAATCCTGTCGTAATCATCAATTTTTGTTCTCAGTTTAAAATCATATCTATCAAGGAG
>JAZROS010000032.1:0-1654 GCA_045648825.1 Clostridia bacterium
ACTCGCAAGGTCTATATCTTCCTCGCTCATTTTACCTATCTGCTGTGCCATTTTAAGATAAACCTCTTTCATCGACACAACAAAGTCCACCTCAGATTTTCCCTCAATTTTGGCAAGACGAACCTCTGTTGCCTTAGCGGCACAGGGACTTACAAAAATAATCGCAATTTCCTCCGGCTTTAAACCGGTCTTTTTAACCGCCTCCCTGCGTGCCATTGCCGCCGCAAGCTCCATAGGTGCTTTAAGCGGTATGATATGGCTTATGAGGTTCGGGAAACGTATGGTTATAAGCTTTACCACCGCAGGACACGCCGACGATATTGTAGGCTTTAAAAGTTCACCCGACTTTAAAAGCTCGCGTGTTCTTTTGCTTACCGCCTGTGCGCCCCTCGAAACCTCAAAAACGTCGTCAAAACCAACCTTTCTTACCGCCGAAAGTATCATACCGATATTCTCCGCACGGGAAAACTGTCCGTAAAACGCAGGCGCTATAAGTGCTACCTTGTACTTATATGTATCGGGTATATCCAGACTGTCGGTTACCGCCTTTTCGCATGATAAGGGCATACCCTTATGCACACTCCGCAGTCAATACAGCGTTCCTTAAGGATTTTCGCCTTGGAGTTTTGTATGCGAATAGCCTGAGTAGGGCAGTTCTTAAGACAGTTGGTACAGCCCTTGCATATACTCTGGTCAAGTGTTACCGAATGCCACTCCCTTTTTTCGCCCATCAGGATTACCCTCCTTTTCTGTTATACTATCACCGACAGTGTTACGGTAGTACCTTTGCCAAGCACGGTATCTATATCCATCTTGTCGGTATATTTTTTCATATTTGGAAGTCCCATACCCGCTCCAAAGCCCAACTCTCTTACAGAATTTGACGCAGTAGAAAAGCCCTCCTGCATCGCCTTGTCCAAATCGGGTATTCCGGGACCTGTATCCTTTAATATTACAACAACGCTCTCAGGCGAAATCTCCACGTCAATAGTTCCGCCGTTAGCGTGAATTACCATATTTATCTCACCCTCATACATTGCAATCGCAACCCGTCTTATGACCTCAGGGTCAAATCCAAGCTGTTTGAGAGTCTTTTTCACCTTTGACGAGCACTCTCCCGCAACGGTAAAATCGGTGCCGTCCACGTCAAAATGCAGTTTAAGTGCGTCAGCCATTTTGAGTACCTCTTTTCTTGCCGACGAGTCCGTTTGTATAAAGTTCTCCGGCAGCGATATAGAGCGGATACTCTGTTGACATAAGCACCATATCCTTTGCCTCTGCCATACGGATAAGTGCTTCATCCGGCTCTTTACCTCGCACGAAAACAATGGCTGTAATGTCCATCATCTCAGCTGTACGGATTACCTGCGGATTCATAAGTCCTGTAAGCAGTAACGCCCTGTCCTTTACAAAGGCAAGCACATCACTCATCAAATCGGAGCCACAGGCAGAATTGACCTCATGGTCGAGCAAATCCTCGCCAGCAAGTACCTTTGCATCAAGAATTTCCCTAACTTCGCTAAGTTTCATTATTTCATCTCCTTTGGAGTATATTTTGAATATTAACTAAATTATACAATATTTTTTAAATTTAATCAATAGATTTAATAAATATATACAAAAAACTGTTGCATTCAATGCAACAGTTTTGTCT
>JAZROS010000033.1:0-5404 GCA_045648825.1 Clostridia bacterium
AGGCTTTTTGTCAGGAGAGGGTGTTGCGTGAAAATATCCCTTTTCGCACCACTCGTTATAAAGCCTGTCTTCAAAGCTTGATGGGTCATAGTTTTTAAGTCGGAGGCCAAGCGGTCTTAGGAAGACAACTCCCTTGGCCAACTCCTTGGCTCACAGAACGACATGGCTACGATCCGACTTAGGCTTTTTGTCAGGAGAGGGTGTTGCGTGAAAATATCCCTTTTCGCACCACTCGTTATAAAGCCTGTCCTCAAAGCTCGATGGGTCATAGTTTTTTGCAATGTTTCTGCTGTCCTCCATATATCTATAATTCCTTTCAATCTATAATATTTCAACATATATTATCCCACCAAACCGCCAATTTGTCAAGTCTCTAAAGGCATAATAATCACCTCTTGTGAATATGATATGAAAAAGAACATAAAACAGAAGGGATGGTCAACAAATATGGAATTTACAGACAGCAATAACCGAGCTGAGCTAATCGGTACAGTCGAGAGTGAGCCTGAGTTCAGCCACGAAATATACGGCGAGGCATTTTATCTGTTTATGCTTAATGTACCAAGACTCTCGGGCGTAAGCGACCACATACGCATTATTGCATCAGAAAGACTTTTAGGCGATGTTGCAGTTTCGGATGGGGATAAAATTTCTGTCGAGGGACAGTTTCGTTCATACAATGCCTCCGATAACGGAAGTAACCACCTGATTTTAAGTGTTTTCGCAAGGGATATAAAATATGCAGACGATGCTGAATCAAAAAACCCGAACACGCTGTTTTTAAACGGCTTTGTCTGTAAGGAGCCTGTATATCGGACAACACCCTTCGGCAGAGAAATATGCGACCTGCTTTTAGCGGTAAACAGAACCTATAACAAGTCCGATTATATACCCATTATTACCTGGGGCAGAAACGCACGTTTTTGCAAGCACGTTACCATAGGCAGCAACCTTAAAATCTGGGGCAGAATTCAGTCCCGTATATATCAAAAGCGTACAGAAGACGATGATTTCATCGAGAAAACCGCCTACGAAGTTTCTGTAAGCCGTATGGAAATGTAGTATTTTTCGGTATTTAGTGGAAATAATCGATTTTTATAAGGCTTAAAATACTATATATTGGGTAAAACTTTGTGCAAATGTTACAATATTTCTACAAATTCAAAACAAATATTGAATAAGAGGCTTATTTATGCTATTATTACCTTATGAAATACTTGTTTGTTTGGAGGAGTGGAAATGAAGAAATTATTTAAGGGAATAATTGCATCAACCGCTGCATTGTCAATTTCAGCAACAGCTTTGGGTGCAACTTTTTCAGATGTAGAAGGAACAGCATACAACTGGGCAGCACCTTATGTAGAAGATATGGCTGAAAAGGGACTTATAAGCGGATATCCGGACGGAACCTTTAAGCCTGAAAATACCGTGTCCAAGATAGAGGCAATTTCGCTTTTTGCACGTGCTATGGGCTCAAGAAGCGAGCTTAATAAAGCCGCGGTAGAATATGCTCTTACAGAATATGGCGACGTTATAAATACATACGGTCTCAAGTTCGGCAAGGAGGACGTAGCTTTTATGCTTTACCGCGGTGTTTTAACCGAGGCCGAGGCAGCTGCGTTTTTAAATGGCGACGTTAAGAACGAGCCTATGCTCCGTTATGAAGCAACAACAATTATTACAAAGGCTATGGGCGGTGAGGCTGAGGCTAAAAAGAATCTTCTTTTAGACCTTGAGTACACAGACGTTTCAGAAATTCCTTCAGCAGCTAAGAAGTATGTATATTATGTAACAGAAAAGGGCATAATGAGCGGTACCGGCGATGGTAGCTTCTCGCCCAACACAGAGGTTTTGCGTTCACAGATTGCAGTAATGCTTTCAAAAACTGTCGAGGTTATGAATTCATCATATAACGAGGTTAAGGTAGTTGCAGTAAACACTGCTGATATGACTTTAACCGTTTCTGACGCAGAAGGTACCCAGAGCACTTATCCCTACACCGAAGAAACCACTTTCTTCTTAGAAGGAGATAAAGTTCAGGCAAAGAACATCGAAGCAGGCGTAAGAGCAATCGTAACAGTTTCTGAGGAAAAGGTTCAGTACGTGGATATAAACTCAGCGGAGCCTGACCGTGAGGTAAAAGCTATTTACAGCGACTATAAGAATGTTGACGGCATACTTTATGTATCTGTAACCAATCCCGCAACAAGCAAATCCGAAACATATACCTGCATCAGCGGTATCAGCGATATTACAAAGAGCGGAAAGGCAGCTACAATCCGTGATTTCACAACAGGTGATTATGTTGTTTTAAATCTCTCAGGCGGCAAGGTAGAAAGCATTTTTGGTACCCAAAGTACCGAAACAATTAAGTCTGCTACTGTAGAAGCAATCAATCACAGCACCGAAACTCCGACTATTATTATAAGCCATGCAGACGATATGTATGACGGTATGGAACTTATAGTTGGAAACAATGTGTCTGTAATTAAGGACGGTGCTGCAGCTGATATGAACTCAGTTTACCGCGGCGATAAGGTTACAATCACAATGGAATACGGTGTTATTTCAAAAATATCCGGAACATCATTAAGGAGAAATATCGACGGCACAATCCGTGCAGTAAATATTTCACAACGTCCAACTATCACAGTGCTTGTGAACAACGAAGAAAAGGTATATGACGTATCAAACGGTATTGCAATTACCATAAACGGCGAAGCAGGAACATTATATGACTTCAGAGTTGGCGACAAGGTTACAATCACATTAGAAAGTGAAGCTGTTGTAAAAATTTCAACAATTACCAGTCAGGCTACCGAGGCTAACCTCTCAGGTACGGTTATTTCTGTTAACTCATCATATAAATTTATCAAAATTGCTACTACCGACTCAACCGGCAACTCATACGAAGAAAACGTATATTGCAAGGACACCAAGACAACATTTATCACAGCATCAGGCAACACCAAGCAATTCAGAGATGTTAAGGAAGGTAATGTAATTAACGTTTACGGCACATACTCTAACGGAGCTTTTGAGGCAGCATCTGTTATTATAGTAAAATAACCTTACAAAGAGTAAAGGCTTTGATGGGGGTCGCTTTTATACCAAAGGGCGACTCCCTTATTTTAATAACAAAGGAGAAAATTTCTGATGAAACAAAAATATTCCACTTGGTTTTTAGCTTTCCTTTTTGTATCGGGAATTATTGTTGTTTACAAGACGGTGGACAACTTCAATTTTATTTTCAGCTATATCGGAAGAATTATAAATGCGTTAAGTCCGTTTATAACAGGCTTTATAATTGCATACCTGTTAAATACTCCCATCAAGAAATTTCAGGGCTTTTTGATTAAGTCAAATTCAAAACTTCTGAAAAATCACTCCAAAGGAATATCAATAACGGCGATATATCTTATACTCATAATAGCACTTACAGTAATATTAAGACTGATTGTGCCCGCTATAAGTAAAAACCTTTATGATTTATACCTTAACATACCCGACTACCTGACCGTTATACTGCAAAAAATTTCCGAATGGCAGAAAAGATTTGATATAAATATTATTCATTTCGATAAGGAAAGTGCAATAAGCGCAATACAAGGCTTTATCAAAAACCTTAATCTGTCAGAAATCGGGAAATATGCGCAAGGTGTACTAAGCCTAACATCAGGTGTCATAACCACCTTTATCTCATTTATTATCTCGATATATATGCTTACTGATAAACAGCTTATTTCTGCTGGAATAAAACGTCTTTTAAACCTCTTTCTCGCACGCGAAAAGGCCGAAAAATTTACCGAATATGCGGCAAAAACAAATGATATATTCTCAAAGTATATCTTCTCCATTGTAATGGACTGTCTGATAATAGGCATATTGAGTACTATTATTTTAAGTATTCTTAAAGTAAAATATGCTATGATACTCGGCTTAATAATGGGTGTCTTGAGCCTTATTCCATATTTTGGTGCAATTATTGCCGTAATTCTTTGCATTATAATAACGCTTCTTACAGGCGGTCTGTTGCAGGCAATATGGGTAGCAATAGCCTTGATAGTGCTCCAGCAGATAGACGGCAACTTTATCGGGCCTAAAATTATGGGAAATATGCTTGAGGCAAGACCTCTTTTGATAATATTTGCAGTAACTTTGGGCGGCGGACTATTCGGAATATGGGGTATGCTCCTTTCCGTGCCGATTGTTATGGTTATAAAAATGTTGCTTGAAGACCTTATTGCAGCAAAAGAATCTGAAAAGGCGGCAAAAAAGAATGAGTAAAAAAATAGCCATTATAGGCGGCGGTGCAGCAGGGCTTGCAGCAGCGTGTGCAATAGGAAAGGGCGCAGATGTTACAATATACGAGAGAAATGACCGTGTCGGAAAAAAGCTCCTTTCCACAGGCAACGGACGCTGTAATCTCCTAAATACGAACCTTTCGCCGAAGCAGCTGAAATCCGAAAATAACAATATAATACCCCAAATACTCGGAACATCTGCCGTATCCAAGATTATGACTTTCTTTGAAAATCTCGGTCTTTTAATGAGGATTGAAAACGAGGGCAGAGTATATCCTCTTTGCAATCAGGCATCGGCAGTTTTAGACGTTTTACGATATGAGGCGGCAGAAAAAGGTGTTAAAATCTGTTGTGATTTCTGTGTGAATAAGATTGTAAAGAAAGAAAACGGCTTTCTTGTATATTCAAAAAACGGCGAACACGCCTATGCAGACATTGTAATACTTGCCTGTGGCGGAATGGCAGCGCCAAAAACAGGCTCAGACGGTATTGGCTATAAGCTTGCAAAATCTTTAGGGCACAGTGTAACAACACTCTCCCCTGCCCTTGTCGCACTAAAATCAGACACAGCATTTACCGCTCCGTTAAAGGGCATACGCTGTAAGGCAGGAATAAAGCTTATATCAAAAGAAGGCGAGCTTAAATCAGAAAGCGGAGAGATACAGTTTACCGACTACGGCATAAGCGGAATTGCCGCAATGCAATTATCAAGGCATCTTAAAGAGGACTGCCGCATTGTAATAGACTTTGCCGAGGAATATAACGAGGACTATATCCTCTACCGCCTAAAGACTGCTTCAAAGAAAGGCAGAGAGGCTCAGGAACTACCGCTCGGAATAATTCAAAAACGTATCGGACAGCAGATTATAAAGCATATTTTAGCTATAAGTCCGGGGACACCTGCAGACAAGCTTTCCGATTTTGATTTGGAAAGGCTTGCAGGCGCGATTAAAGGACTCACCCTTAATGTATCGGGAACTCTGTCATTTGATAATGCTCAGGTTACATCGGGTGGAATACCTCTAACCGAAATTGAGCCTGAAACAATGGCTTCACGCATCACAGATAATCTCTACATAATGGGCGAGATGCTTGACTGC
>JAZROS010000034.1:0-3483 GCA_045648825.1 Clostridia bacterium
GTGCTGCAATTAAGCTTATAGGCTATTCGGAGCAGATGGAAGACGGCACACTTTATGCGTGTGTAGCACCTATGCTTGTTGATAAGTCAATTCCGCTGTCAAGCGTTTGTGATGTCTTTAATGCAGTTATGGTTAAGGGTAATTACTTAGGCGATGCAATGTTCTACGGCAGAGGCGCAGGTAAGGAAGCAACTGCAAGTGCGGTTTCTGCTGATGTTATTGACATAGTAAAGAATGGCAAAGCAAGCTACCCGCTTCTTTGGGAAACAGACAAAATTAAGATGATGCCGACTGAGGATAAGGAGTGGTCCTACTTCGTTAGAACATCGGCAGATAAAGCTCAGGTAAATGCGGTATTCGGCAATGTTGATGTAATAGACGGTGTAACTGATAACGAACTTGGATTTGTTACAGCGAAAATGCGCGAGAAGGATTTTGTGTCAGCTGTTGAGAAGCTTGGCGGCACATATATAAAGGTGCTGGAGGCGTAATGATAAAGGTACGGGTTCCCGCATCGAGCGCAAATATGGGAGCAGGGTTTGACTCGCTTGGTGTTGCTCTGTCCCTTTATAACACTATTTGCGTTGAAGAAACGTCAGGCGGTCTTACAGTTGAAAATAAACGTGTGGGTGAATATATTCCTACAGGTGAGAAGAATTTGATATATCGCGCAATCAAAAAGGTTTTTGACAAGGTCGGTTACAGCGAAAAGGGACTAAGGATTATACAAGACAGCGAAATACCGATGACAAGGGGATTGGGCAGCAGCAGTGCCTGTATTATAGGCGGTATGCTTGCGGCAAATGTCATATCGGGAAGAAAGCTCTCCTACGGTGAGAATTTAGACCTTGCTACTGAAATGGAGGGGCATCCCGACAATGTAGCACCTGCTCTTTACGGCGGATTTTGTGCGGCGGTAAGAACCGGCAACAGCACACTTTCCAAATCGGTGAAAATTGAAAAGCCGGTTGCCTTTGAGGCGATGATACCGGATTTCTTCGTATCAACGAAAAAATCCCGTGTTGCACTGCCCGATACAGTAACGCACAAGGATGCTGCATATAACACCGGTCATGCGGCGCTATTCTCACTTGCAATGGCGACAGGTGATTTTGAAAAATTAAAGGTTGCAGTCAAAGATAAGCTCCATCAGCCCTATCGTGCGGCATATATTGATAATATGGATGAAACCTTTGAAGAAGCATATAAAAACGGTGCCTATGCGGTATGGCTAAGCGGTTCGGGACCTACAATTATTGCTATGTTAAATCCTCAGAATGAGAATTTTGAGGGAAATATGAGTAGGTATTTTGAAACAGTCGGACAAAAGAGCAGCTGTCGCAGGCTTACAATAGATAATGTTGGTGCAATAGTTCAGGTAATTTAAGAAAGGAAGGAATAAATATGGGACTTATAGTACAGAAGTACGGCGGCTCATCGGTAAGAGATGCCGAGCGTGTGAATAACGTGGCATCACGAGTTGTTGAGGCGTACGATGAGGGAAATGACGTAGTGGTTGTTGTATCGGCTCAGGGTGATACAACCGACGATTTGATTGAAAAGGCAAATGAGATTAACCCTAACGCATCAAAGCGTGAAATGGATATGCTTCTTTCAAGCGGAGAGCAGATTTCTGTGGCACTTCTTGCAATGGCAATCGAGAAAATAGGCAGACCTGTAGTATCCTTAACAGGCTGGCAGGCAGGCTTTTCTACCGATACAAACTACTCTGCAGCAAGAATTAAGAAGATAAAGACCGAAAGATTACAAAATGAGCTTGATAAGCGCAGAATTGTAATCGTGGCAGGCTTTCAGGGTGTAAATAAGTATGATGACATAACAACTCTTGGCAGAGGCGGCTCTGATACATCAGCAGTTGCAATAGCAGCGGCTCTCGGTGCAGATGTCTGTGAGATTTATACCGACGTAGACGGTGTATATACCGCAGACCCCAGATTTGTAAAAAATGCGAAAAAGCTTGACGATATTTCTTATGACGAAATGCTTGAGCTTGCATCACTCGGTGCAAACGTGCTCCATAACCGCTCGGTTGAAATGGCAAAGAAATATCACGTAAAATTGGCAGTAAAATCAAGTCTTGAAAAAGTAGAAGGAACGTATGTTAAGGAGGTAAATCAAGTGGAGAAGATGTTGGTTAGAGGCGTAACAAGAGATAATGACTGTGCGAGAGTTGCACTTATAGGTGTAGAGGATACTCCGGGTAAAGCATTTTCGGTATTCGCATTGCTTTCAAAGAAGAACATAGGTGTCGACCTCATTATTCAGTCAATCGGCAGAGACGGCAAAAAGGACATCAGCTTTACTGTAACAGAGGGCGACCTTCCTGCAGTTCTTGAAATCTTTGAGGCTAACAAGGATACTATTAAGGCTGACAAGATTGACTACTCAAAGGACGTTTCAAAGGTATCAATCGTAGGTGCAGGTATGGTAAATAATGCCGGTGTTGCTACAACAATGTTCGAGGCACTTTATAACGCACATATCAATATCAATATGATTGCTACATCAGAAATCAAGATTTCAGTTCTTGTTGAGCAGAAGGATGCTGAACGTGCAGTTGTTGCTATCCACGACAAATTTTTACACGACTAATATATAAAAACATAAGCCGGCACAGAGCATACGTTTGCCTGTGTCGGTTTTGGGTATGCGGAGGATACTATGCAGGACAAGCTTGTAGGAAGAAATCCCGTTTCAGAGGCACTAAAATCGGGTGCTGATATAGACAAAATATTTGTAAAAAAGGATGCTGACGGCTCGCTTTTACCACTATTAAAAAAGGCAAGAGCACTTAAAATTCCCATCAGCGAGGTTGACCGCCGTAAGCTTGACGAAATGGCAGACGGCGAAAATCATCAGGGAATAATTGCACAAATTCCTGCCGAAAGCTACAAGACGGTGGAGGATATTTTTGCTCTTGCATCAGAGAAAAACGAGGCTCCTTTTATTATCATACTTGACAAAATAACCGACCCCCATAACCTTGGCTCAATCATAAGAACAGCACACTGCGTCGGTGCTCACGGTGTTATTATACCAAAGCACGGCAGTGCGGGACTAAATAGCATCGCTGCTAAAACTGCATCGGGTGCTACAATGTACACGCCTGTTGCAAGAGTTACCAATATTGCACGCACAATAGACGAGCTTAAAGAGAAGGGTGTCTGGATTGTCGGTGCAGATATGAACGGTCAGAAGATGTATGATATTGATATGAAGGGCTCAATAGGTATTGTAATCGGTAACGAGGGCGAGGGACTTTCGCGTCTGGTTCGTGAAAAGTGCGACTTTATTGCAGAAATTCCTATGTGGGGAAAAATCGACTCTCTTAACGCATCGGTTGCGGCTGCAGTTTTGATGTACGAGGCTAAACGTCAGCAATTACAATAAATAATAACGGAGGTTATAAAAATGAGAGCAGTTGTTACAGTAGTAGGTAAGGACAGACCGGGAATAATTGCA
>JAZROS010000035.1:0-1600 GCA_045648825.1 Clostridia bacterium
TTTTTTCAAAAAAATAAAAAAAACTCTTGCAATTTAAATAAACTTGTGTTAAAATAATTGGGTATTATGTATTATTTACTCGGAGGTGAACAAAATGCCTAACATTAAATCTGCTAAAAAGCGTGTACTCGTTATCAAAAAGAAGACTTTGATTAACCAGATGCACAAAACTGCACTCAAGACTGCTGTAAAGAAGTTTGAGGCTGCTGTTGAAGCAAACGATAAGGAGAATGTTAACGCACTTTTCAACAATGCTGTTAAAAAGCTTGACCAGGGCGTAAAGCATGGCATTCTGCACAAGAACAATGCTGCAAGAAAGAAGTCGCAGCTTGCTTTGAAGCTTGCAAAAATGGCGTAAAGCATTTACAGAGCCGCATTTTTTCGCGGCTCTGTTTTTTTGCTAAATAAAAAATACATAATTTACTTGACAGAATACAGAAATGGTAGTATAATCACTTTAGTGATTTAGCAGAGTAAAGTAGAAAGGGTTTTGGTTATGGCAGAATGGAACAGACACACACCTACCGGTGTTAGCGATATATTGCCCGATGAATGTGCGGCAAAAAAGGAAATAGAATCGACTATATGGAACGTATTGGCATCTATGGGATATCGTGAAGTTGAGGTGCCTACATTTGAATATTATGATGTGTTTGCTAAATCGGGCGGACAGATATCTCAGGAGAATATGTTTAAGTTCTTTGATGAAAAGGGCAGAATTTTAACGTTAAGACCTGATATAACCACGTCTATTGCGCGTATGGCAGCAACTAAGGAGGACCTTTCGCTGCTTCCTAAGAGATATTGCTATACAGGAAATGTGTTTCGAGCAGAGCAAACTCAAGGTGCAAGACAAAGAGAGTTCACTCAGGCAGGCATTGAGCTTATAGGTTCATATAAAGCTGAGGCGGATGCTGAGGTAATTGCGGCGGTAATTGAGTCAGTGCTTGCTATCGGTATCGAAGAATTTTCGATGGAAATAGGTCAGGTCGCATTCTTTAACGGTCTTGTTGAGCAGGCAGGTCTTGATGCTGAAGAAACCGAGAAGCTTAGAGAAAGAATTGACTCAAAAGACTCTCTTGGAATTAAAGAGCTTGTAGCGAATCTTGATATTAAAGATAATGTTAAGGAGCTTTTTGCTAAACTTCCGTCCCTCTTTGGAGGTGAGGAGGTTTTAGACATGGCAGATGTTGACGGTTTAAATAATACGTCAAAAGCTGCGCTTAATAATATAAGAAGAATTTTTGAGCTTCTCACTCTCTATGGGTTTGAAAAGTATATATCGATAGATTTGGGTATGCTTCAGAGTATTGATTATTATACAGGGAGTATTTTTAAATGCTATACACACGGCGTAGGATTTCCGATTTGCGCAGGAGGCAGATATGATAATCTTGTCGGACATTTTGGTGTAAAGACCGGTGCTGTTGGCGCTGCTATGGGTATTAACAGAATAATGGCAGCACTTCGTGCGAAGGGCAGTGAAAAACATTCTATCCCTGCTATGACAGTTATTTTCCCTGAAATCAATGCAGAGGGAATTGCATATGATATGGCGTACACTCTTCGCCTTAATGGCTGCCAGATAGAGCAGTATATA
>JAZROS010000036.1:0-4539 GCA_045648825.1 Clostridia bacterium
TATGATACGGAAGGATTGCTTCTTCTTACTAATGACGGCGATTTCACCTACCGTGTTACACACCCTAAGTTTGAACTTGGTAAGACGTATATTGCAACAGTTGGTACGGGCCTTACTGTTGCGGGTATAAATGCACTTAAAAGAGGTGTAATAATAGATGGCTACAAAACATCACCTGCTGAAGTGGAAATACTTAATTCAGACCACACATCAACTTATGTCAAAATCACTATACATGAGGGTAGAAACAGGCAGGTCAGAAAGATGTTTGAGGCAGTTGGTGTAAAGGTTAAAGAGCTTAAACGTGTATCAATAGGTACTGTGGAGCTTGGCAATCTCCCTCTTGGCAGATGGAGACATCTTACGACACACGAAGTAAATTATCTTATAAACAGTTAAGGGGCAGTCAGGAAAGGACGATTAAAATTGACAAAAACAGTTTTGATTTCTCTTATCAATATTGTGTTTTGGCTTATTGTTTTTTATGGTACAGCAGGTATTATTGTTGCATTGCCAAAGAAGTGGCAGAAGAAGCTATTTAACAGTGAACGCAGATTTTATACTGTAAGTGAAAGGGAAATGCGCTTTTACAGACAAATCCGTTTACCGAAATGGAAGGATAAGCTCCCCCAACACAATACCGATTTTGACAAACGGCATCTTGCAAAAGATATTACTAAGGATTATTTGCTTAAATATATTTTTGTAACCTGCCGTGCAGAAGTAATACATTATATAACAGGACTTGTTGGATATTTGTCGCTGTTTTTTAGTTTTCTTTCTGAGAATATTGAATACTGGCGCGATGTATATCTTACTATAGCTACAGCTATGATGATAGGAAACATTCCGTTTTCTATGATACAGAGGTATAACAGATATCGCCTTAAAAGACTGCTTGAAAAAATAGAGCGTAGTCATAAATTTTCCTACTCTGAATAGACTATTAAAATGTTACAAAAAAGTTAACATTATATCAAATACTGCCTAAAGGCAGTATTTTTTATTTGTACTAAATATAGTGTATAATGTATAACAAATTGCCAAATATAGATTTATAATTACAGGAATATTACAAAACCAACAAAAATTTGTTAAAAAAGTTTGACAAAAAGCTATATGTGTTGTATAATAAATATGTAAAAATTTAGGAATATACATTTGATTGATAAAGTGATAATAAGAGAGGTTATATGATGGTTAATTGGAAACATACAACTGCCGCTGTGTGTGCGGTTATCACAGTGATTTCTGCGGCTGTTGTGCAATATAGCGGTTCTATGTCTGCAATGGCAGATGAAAAGGAAGCGGAACAATTAGCAATCTTAAGAGGCGATGGTGAGGGCGAAACGCCCGCTTTTGCCGATTATAGTGAGATTATACCTTTGAGTGATGCCATTTTTGAAGAGAAAACCGGTTACATAAGCTATGATGGTGGAAGTGTAAATGTTCGTTTAGAAGCATCTAAGGAGTCGGAGATAGTTGGCTCTCTTGTTTTGGGCGATGCTATTGGGGTAACAGATATATCCGAAGATGGTCTTTGGTATGCAGTAACTTTGCAGGACGGTGTCTTAGGCTATGTTATGTGTGATTTAATTACATTTGATTACAATGCAGTTAAAACTCAGATGCTTGCTACGACTATGTATCAGACGGGAACTGTAGCTGTTTCAGGCGGCAGGTTAAACGTCAGAAATGCCCCTGCAGAGAACAACTCTGTTGTTATAGAACAGGTATCTGACGGTGCAGTTGTTTATGTTTCGGAATACTGCCAAGACGGTTGGCTAAAGGTCATTTTTGGCAAAGACTATGATACTGGTTACGTTATGTCCGACTACGTTACTCTTGGAGAAATGGTACAGCGTACAGATGTTGATAATGCAAGAAAAGACAGGCTAAACAGCGTAGCAAAGACAGGAACTGTTGTTACTACCAGCAATTATGTGAATGTACGAAATGCACCATCTGAGAAGTCTGATGTAGTAACGACTGTTAAAAATGGTACAAAGTGTACGATTATCAGTCAAGGCAGTAAATGGACTAAAATTCTTACTGCGGATAACAAGACGGCATATATAATTACAAGTGCAATTTTTGATGATGTGGCACTTGCAAATTATAATGCAAAGAAAACTACTTCAGTTGCCAGAGCCGGAACTGCTCAGGCATCTGCGCCTGCAAAAACAGCAGTACCTGCGAATGCGGCAATGGGTGCAAGAATAATTGCTGAGGCTGAAAAATATATTGGTGTAAAGTATGTTTACGGTGGAACATCACCATCAGGATTCGATTGCTCGGGACTTGTTCAGTACACTATGAAGAATGTCGGTATTTCCGTAAACCGTTCTTCAAGAGACCAGTATAAAAACGGTGTAGCTGTCGCAAGAAGCGACCTTCAGGCAGGAGACCTTGTGTTCTTCTCAAAGGGGGGCAGCATTACACACGTTGGTATATATGCAGGAAATGATAAGGTAATACATTCTCCCAGTGCAGGCCATACCGTTTGCTATACAACACTTTCGCATATGTGTAGCTATAGTACATATGTTGGTGCAAGAAGGGTGTACTAAAATAGATATTCTAAAGGATTTGCTGAAAGCAAATCCTTTTTTGTTTAAACCCTGCACCAAAATGTCTTCTCCTGCGTATTGTGTACTATCAGACGAAAGGAGTTGAAAAGTATGTGTTTGTTTGGTAACAATAATGTTGGCGGTGTTGGCGGAGAGAACTGGATTTGGATTCTTATTATCATAGTTATCCTTTTCTGCTGCTGCGATAACGGTAACGGAAATGTTGGCGGTATCGGCAATAACTGCTGCTGCGACTAATTATTTATAAAAGAGCCGCACAATCTGTGCGGCTTTTTTTGCTGTTGGTTTGACAAAGGAAAGATTTGGGTTTATAATGTAAATAGCATTAAACTACGAGGTTGTGATATAATTATGGAAGAAAAGAAAAATATTCACGAAGGACACAGACGTAGACTCAAACGCAAACTGTTAAATCTTGACAGCGAAAATTTTGAGCCGCACGAAGCGCTTGAGATACTCTTGTTTTATGCACTTCCGCAAAAGAATACCAACCCGATAGCGCACGAACTTTTGCAAAGGTTTGGTAGCCTTTCTGGAGTTTTGGAGGCAGATATATCAGATTTAATTAAAGTAAACGGTATTAGAGAACATACTGCAACATTGATAAAGCTTCAGCTGGCAATGTTTCGTATGTATATGCAGGATAAGTATGAAATACGTAATATGAAAATCACACCTGATAATGCGGGTGAATACATAAAAAGATTGTTTTACGGATATAAGGATGAAGTACTGTTTGCGATAATGCTTGACTCGGAGTTTTCATTGATTTCTGCTACTAAAATAAACGAGGGTACAAACAATGGCTCGAGCATTTATAGCAGGGAAATAATCAAAAAGGCAATAGAAGCAAATGCGGCAAATATCATACTTGCTCATAATCATCCTAACGGACTCTTGATACCGTCTGCGGCGGATATAAAAGCAACGCAAATTATAGACAGTGGACTTTCTTTTATCAATGTTCGATTGGTAGACCATATAATTGTAGCTAATAACAAGTTTACAAGCATAATGAATAAGCTTGGTCAGTTAAATTATGTAAATGAGTATCAGGAGCCAGAATATGTTGAAGAGGATAGTTTAGAGGAAGATGAGGATTATAACTACGATTATATTTGAAGTACAAAAGGAGCTGTACAACAACGTACAGCTTCTTTTATTTCAGGGGAACGATATCGTAAAAAGGTGGTAGCGACAGCGAGCCGTTAGTGAGGGCGTTTACAACCGAACCGGTAAGCCGAGCGTGCCTTTTTGCGAAAAAGGAAGAGCAGCGGAATGAGCGAACTCTGATTTTACATAAAAAATCAGAGCAAGCGATATACAGCTTGCTCTGACGTGGTGCGCCTGAAAGGACTTGAACCTTCACGTCGGGGACACTAGATCCTAATGGTTATATAGCATATGTGAAAGAATTATTTTTTGTCTTGTAGAACGGGAACAAAAATGATAACTAAGTCGGATTTTGTGTGATTTATTCTAACAAGATGTGCCCATAATCTTGAAATCAGTGACTTTATATGATATAATAATAAAAAGAAACGGGTAGCCAGAAGGTAGGTGCTATTATGAATATATTACATATGAAATATGCGGCTGAAGTTGCAAAAGCAGGTTCTTTAAACAAAGCATCGGAAACCTTGTTTATTGCAGTGCCAAACATCAGCCGTTCAATTAAAGAGCTTGAATCAGATTTAGGTATAACTATTTTTGACAGAACAACAAAGGGAATGTGTCTGACTCCCGAGGGCGAAGAATTTATGAATTTCGCCAAAGGAATATTAAACCAAATTGAATCTGTTGAAAAATATTATAAAGCAGGTGCTCCTAATATACAAAAATTCTCTATTTCTGTTCCGCGTGCTTGTTATATATCTGAAGCTTTTGCTGAGTTTTCAAGAACTCTTTCAAAAGATTCAGCTGAGATATTTTATAAAGAAACAAACTC
>JAZROS010000037.1:0-1654 GCA_045648825.1 Clostridia bacterium
GCCGGAGAGAAGCAAAAAAATACTTGGCAGATTTCACGGCATTGGTGCGAATACTGTTGCAGCGCTCTTGGGAACTGTAACTCCGTTTTGCTCTTGTTCGTCAATTCCTTTGTTTATAGGGTTTACAAGTGCAGGATTACCGCTTGGCGTAACTTTTTCATTTCTCATATCTTCACCTATGGTTGATTTAGGCTCGCTTGTTTTATTGATGAGCATTTTCGGGTGGAAGGTTGCTGTTACCTATGTTGTTGTCGGCTTAATTATTGCTATCATAGGTGGTACGCTGATTGAAAAACTGCATTTTGAAAATCAAGTTGAGGAATATATCAGAAACGGAAAGGATATCGACATTCCGCAAAACGAACTGCACTTCAAAGACCGTATTAAATATGCTTGGGAACAGGTTTTAGAAACAGCAAAGAAAGTTTTTCCTTATGTGCTTGTCGGTGTTGGTATAGGTGCAATAATTCATAATTGGATACCCGAAGATATTGTTGTCAAAGCTCTTGGTAGCGGAAATCCTTTAGGTGTTGTTATAGCTACTGTTGCAGGTGTGCCAATGTATGCCGACATATTTGGTACAATCCCGATTGCTGAAGCTCTGCTTGCAAAAGGAGCACAGCTTGGCGTTGTACTCTCGTTTATGATGGGCGTAACGACTCTTTCACTCCCGTCAATGATTATGCTCCGCAAGGCGGTTAAACCGAAACTGCTCGGAATATTTATTGCAATTTGTACTGTTGGGATTATCCTTGTTGGGTATTTCTTCAATGCAATACAAAATATAATTATATAAATTTTTGGAGGTATTTATTATGTCATTATTTGGTTTTGGAAAGAAAAAGGAAGAAGAAAAGAAATCTCTGGCGTGTGCGTGTAACTGTGGTTGTACTACATCAGAGGCGGCAGAGATTACGAATGATTGTTGTTCGGAAGCAAAAGACGGTATTTGTTGCATAAAGGTTTTGGGGGCTGGCTGTCCATCTTGTCATACACAGTATGAAAATGCAAAAGAAGCAGTAAAAAATATGAGACTTGACATTGAGGTTGAATACATTACCGATATGAAAAAGGTTATGGAATATGGTGTTATGAGTATGCCTGCGCTTGTTGTAAACGAAAAAGTCGTTTCTATGGGTAAAGTGCTTAAAGCGACAGAGGTTGAAAAGTTATTTCATAAGTTAGGATTTTAAGGTGTTATTATGAAAAAGAAAATAGCTTTTATATGTGTTCATAATTCTTGCCGGAGTCAAATTGCAGAAGCTCTCGGTAAATACTTTATGAGCGATAAATACGATTTCTATTCAGCAGGAACTGAAACAAAGCCTTGTATAAATCAAGATGCTGTAAGGCTGATGAAAGAACTTTACGGGATTGATATGGAAAAGGAACAGTATTCAAAGACAATAGACAAAATCCCTACTCCTGATATTTCCATTTCTATGGGGTGTGATGTAGGCTGCCCTTATATTGGAAAAAACTTTGACGATAATTGGGGGTTGCCTGATCCTACAGATAAAAGTGACGAATTTTTTATTGAAGTTATAAAAGAAATTGAATTGAGGCTATCGAACTTATAAAAATAAGTTTTTAAATTTTATAAAACAAAAATGCACCGCCAGTTTCACTACGAAACTTATTTCGGTGCATTTTA
>JAZROS010000038.1:0-2484 GCA_045648825.1 Clostridia bacterium
CCGTTTTGTACAGGACAAAACGATACCTCAAGGTGAAATCAAACGGAAGGATTGAGTTTAGTTGTATTTAAAAAAGATTATTATGCAGGGTTTCAAGTCCTTTGCAGATAAGACAGTAGTCGATTTTGAAGACGGCATAACAGCGATAGTAGGCCCTAACGGCAGCGGAAAGAGTAATATACTTGATGCACTCCGTTGGGTAATGGGAGAAATGAGCGCAAAGACTCTTCGCGGTGCAAATATGCAGCAGATTATTTTTGCGGGAACTGAGGCAAGAAAACCACTTAATTTTGCTGAGGTTAGTCTTGTGCTTGATAATACCGACAGAACTTTCCCCATAGACTTTGACGAGCTTGTTGTTACAAGACGTGTATTTCGCTCGGGCGAGAGTGTATATATGATAAATAACGCAGCGTGCAGACTTCGTGATGTACAGGAGCTGTTTATGGATACAGGTATCGGCAGAGGCGGATACTCTATGATAGGTCAGGGAAATGTTGCCCAGATACTCTCTACCAAAGCCGAGGACCGACGTGATTTCTTCGAGGGTGCGGCTGGAGTATCAAAGTACAAGCACAGGAAGGAAGAGGCAGAGCGAAAGCTTGAAAACACCAACGAAAACCTAACCCGTGTAAATGATATTACAGCCGAGCTTCAGTCTCAGATAGGCCCACTTGAAAACCAGTCAAAAAAGGCGAAAAAGTATCTTGAATACTACGAGGAGTATAAGGGTCTTGACGTAAGTATGAGCGTCATTACATTAAAGAAAAACAGTTCTCTTGCGGCAAAGGCTAAGGAAGCTTTGGAAACGGTAACTACCGAGATGGATGATTTAAGGGCAAAGGGCGACGAAACCACAAGGAGAGTTGAGGAGCTTATCAATTTGTCAAAAGCCAAGGACGAGGAAAAGGAAGAGCAAAACAGAAGCCTTTCCGCCTGTGAGGAGCAAAGACTGGGTAGAGTAAATGATATTACCATTGCCAATAATAACATCAGCAATAATCTGAAAAATGCGGAACGCATAGACCGTGAAATAGAAGCCTCTAAAAAGAGAACAGCCGAAATGCAGGCGCAGATTGCGGCTAAGAAGGAAAAGATAGAGGAAAACAGAAAAACAGTTGCTGAAATGGAATCAGGCTTTGCAGATGTCAGCGATAGGAATAAGGCGATTTTTGACGCAGTAAACGAGAAGAAGGAGAGCCTTTCTAAGCTTCGTGAGGAGCTTTCAGAGGCAAAGGAAACGGCAACCGAGAAGAAAGCTAACATCGAGGGCGCAGAGCAGATGCGCTCGGAGTACATCTCGCGCCGTGAGTCGCTGACTGCGGAAATTACGGCAAAGGCGGCAAATTCAGAAGAAATATCTAAAAAGATTGCAGAGAACGAAAAGCTTGCTAAAGACGCAGAAGAAAAACGCCTGTCTATGCAAAGCAGAGTCGATGCGGTTACAGCCGATATAGATGTCAAAAAAGCAGAGCTTGACAAGATTGTTTCCGAGCAGTCGGAGCTTACCGTCAGCAATAACTCTATGACCTCGAAAAAGCGTATTCTTGAGGGGATGGAGAATGAATATGAGGGCTTTGCAAGGAGTGTAAAGCTTGTTCTTAAAGCACCTGAGCTTAAAAGCCGTTCCATTTACGGCGCTCTTTCGGGACTTATAGAAGTTGAAAGTGAGTATATAACCGCAATCGAAACGGCACTCGCGGGAGCGTTGCAGAATATAGTAGTTGAAGACGAGGATGATGCCAAGGCTGCAATAAGGTTTTTAAAAGAGCAGCACGGCGGAAGAGCAACATTCCTGCCAATATCCTCGGTAAAATCACGCAGACTTGACAATGAACGTGAGGTAGTAGCTGCAGAGGGCGTTATCGGAATTGCTGCGGACCTTGTAAAGTGCGAGAAGAAGTACAAAGGCATTGTTGAAAACTTACTTGGCAGAACTGTCATTGCAGATAATATTGATAACGCAATAGCACTCTCAAAGAAGTTTGGCTATAAGTTCCGCACCGTTACAGTTGCGGGCGAGGTGTTTAATGCAGGCGGCGCTATAAGCGGCGGTAGCGTCAATAAACAGAGCGGATTTTTGTCCCGTGCAAACGAGATAAAGGAATTAGGTAGTGAAATAGTAAAAGCTACAAAACGACTTTCCGAGCTTGCAAAGTTAAGAGAAAGCAAGGAGTCGGAGCTTAAAAATCTGGAGAACAGATTAAACTCCTATCTGCCCTTGTTGCGTGAGTACGAGAATGACGCAATGCTGGCTAAAAATAATGCTGAGCATCTGAAGATAAATATGCTATCAACCGACGAGAGCGGTAAGAGCTTAGAGCAGCAGCTTGCAGCAATCGAAGAGCAGCTTGCAAGCTCAGGCGACGATGTAGCACGTCTTATCGGTGAACAGAGAACATATGAAAGAAAGGCTTTAGAGCTTGAAGAAAGTATTAAAAATACTGAGGAAGAGCTTTTGGAGCTTGAGGCAGAAAAGGAAAA
>JAZROS010000039.1:0-1738 GCA_045648825.1 Clostridia bacterium
ATTATTGGCTTACGGGCTGTCAAAGTTCTTTAATATTCCCATAGCCGTGCTGATAGCTTTGACGCTTGTACTTCTTTCACTAAAACACAAGCCCGCAAAGAAAGAGCTTTTTGTAACCATAACAGCACTCTTAACATCGACGGTCTGTTTGATAAGCGCAATAACACTTCTTCCCAACTGGATAAGCAAACAAACCAACTATAATTCCGTTTTTCACGGTATTTTAAAGGATTGTACCGATGAAGAGGCAAAGGATTATCTTGATGACCTTGGTCTTGACCCCAATTTGTATATTTTAAAAAACACACATTCTTACGTAAGCGACTTTGACGAGATTGGCCAAAAATATGACATAGCTCCTGCAAGGGAAATATCACAGCTAAAGCTGATGATGTTTTATGCTTCGCATCCTCGTTTGACCTTGTCAAAAATGAAAGATATTGCTATGCATTCAGGAATGCTGAGAAATATATTCTTTCTGGATGCAGACTATATGAACGACTCCTTCCGCTTAACATTATGGAGTAAAATACGCGAAAATACAGATATGAACACTATCTATCTTAATTTTTCTATAATTATAATGTTCCTTGCTTTAATGTACGTTAAGATGTCAAAACACAAGCTTCCCTTGTATATTAAAATTTCCATACCGCTTATTGCCGTTATGGCGTTTGGCTATTCATTTATAGTACCTTATGTATCTAACGGAGAGGCAGATTTGGCAAAGCATATGTATTTATTTGCGGAGCTGATTGATATTGCAATTATCTCTGTTATATTACTGAGTCTAAATTCTACCCGCAGGGTTAAAACAGCTTCTTTAATTCTGTTTGCTGTGTTTTTCGCTACAGGATTTATCCCCCACAAAACTGCTCAAATCGCCAGAATGGGCGGTTATGAGTGGTTTGTAATTGACGAAAACAATACATATAAAACCCTGTTTGCAACTGAGGCTGTTGCATATTTAAAATATCACAGCTCAAACGATAACAATTACCGCACAAGCGATATTCACAAATGGCTTAATGAGAGCTTTATCAACAACTTCTCCGAAGAAGAAAGGGCACAGCTTTATACAAAAGACGAGCAAATGCTTTTGTCTGTCGGCTATAAATCTGATGCCGTTTCGGGAAACAGAGACTTCTATTGTGCTCCCTATCCCGAAAATACGGCATCAAATTATGAAACAGCATACAAAGAAATTATTCCCGCCAGCATTTTTCTACCAACAACAGAGCATATTACAATGATGGCGAATAAGGGATATAAAACATCGTTTAAGACTAATTATTGGCTGTCTACGCCATATTTCAATAACTCAGAAAAAGCCAGATATGTCCACACAGACGGGTTGGTTTATTTTGAGTATACAACAGAAGAAATGGCTATCCGCCCAACTATATACGTAAAAAACAATTAACTTATATATCCAATTTTTTCATTACATAAAAATTCCTTGTGGCGAGAACAATAGCATTGTAAATTAAACCAAAAGGAGCATCAAAATGAAAGCAACAGGAATTGTAAGACGTATAGACGATTTGGGACGCGTGGTTATTCCTAAGGAAATAAGACGCACTATGAGAATTCGCGAGGGAGACCCTCTGGAAATATTTACCGAAAAGGACGGCGAGGTTATTTTTAAAAAGTATTCTCCCATCGGCGAGCTTGGTGAATTTGCCTTAACTTATGCCGAAACACTTTCCAAAACAACAGGCAAGGGTACACTTATCAC
>JAZROS010000040.1:0-6988 GCA_045648825.1 Clostridia bacterium
CCGTATCTACAAGCTTTTTAATCCGTTCAATTACAGCCGATGTGGATAAGTTTATTTTCGCACCTATATTGGTAGCATTTTCTCTGGAATTCACCTTTAAGCATTCCAAAATTTGATAATCTATAACATCCATATCCATACCCCCATACTGCATATTATACAAAAATACAAATATATTGTAAATAGTTTTAAAAATTGGATTATTTTTTTCTGTTAATAGATATTTTTGCCAAATTTTTTTTGGAATTATAAATCATTTGCATATAGTAAAAAAAAAGACATCCGAAGATGTCTTTTTTGGTGCCGGTGGTCGGGGTCGAACCGACACGGTATCGCTACCACGGGATTTTGAGTCCCGCGCGTCTGCCAATTCCACCACACCGGCATTTAAACTGCTTTACTATAATACCATATGTGCATCCTGTTGTCAAGAAAAAATTTCATTTTTCTTGACTCTATTTACTCTTTGGTGTATAATATAGGCGCAAAAAGATAATTTTACATTGGAGGGTTCTTTTTATGAGCAACACTAATTCACAGTTGACAAAAAAATTGGTAATAACAGCTATGCTTACTGCACTTGTTGTTATATTGCAGTTTGTAAGTATGAATTTAAGATTTAGTATGTTTTCAATCACTCTCACCCTTGTACCCATTGTGTTAGGTGCAGCACTCTGCGGAGTTTCCTCAGGTGCGTGGCTGGGTTTTATATTTGGTGTGGTAGTTCTTCTTACTGGCGATGCAAACGCTTTCCTTGCAGTAAATGTTCCGGGAACAATTATTACAGTTTTAGTAAAGGGAACTGCCTGCGGACTATTTGCAGGACTTGTTTACAAAGCGTTCGCCCGTTTCAACAAATACATAGCTGTTGCAGCTGCCGCTTTGGTATCACCTATTGCAAATACCGGAATATTCCTTTTAGGCTGTTTGGTATTCTTTATGCCCACAATAACCGAATGGGCAGCAAGCCTCGGCTTTGGTGATAATGTTGGAAAGTATATGATAGTAGGTTTGGTCGGAATAAACTTCCTTATTGAACTTGCGATAAACGTAGTATTAACTCCGGTAATTGTCAGACTTCTTAACATCAGAAACAAATATTAAAGAGAGGACATTCCATATGATACTTGCGCTTGACGTTGGAAATACAAATATAGTATTCGGTTGTATAGATGACGGCAAAATTCTGTTTGAAGGCAGAATTGCCACAGAGCGCGGCAGAACAGAAATGGAGTATGCCGTTATTTTGAAAAGCAGCCTTGAAATACAGAATATTGATATTGCATCCTTTGACGGTGCGATAATTTCTTCTGTTGTGCCTCCGATAGATGGTGTATTATCCCGTGCAGTCAAGATGGTTGTAGGCTATGAGCCGTATATTGTTGATGTAAAATCAAATCACGGACTTGTAATTGATATTGAAAGGCCCGAAACTTTGGGCAGCGACCTTTTGACAGGCGCAGTTGCGGCACTTTCTGAGTATACTGCACCGCTTATAATCTTTGACCTGGGCACAGCGACTACCATTTCGGTAATTGATAAAAATTCGCATTATGCAGGCGGTATTATCACAACCGGATTGAAGCTTTCTCAGCAAACCTTGTCGGCAAATGCCTCACAGCTTCCCGGCATAAGCCTTAAAGCGCCCGACACAGTTATCGGCAAAAGCACAGAGCACGCAATGAGAAGCGGTATAATAATCGGCTGTGCGGCAATGATGGACGGAATGATTGACCGCATAGAAAAAGAGCTTGGCGAAAAGGCAACAGTTGTTACAACGGGCGGTTTCGGTTCGGTGGTAACCGACCTTCTTACGCATAAAGCCGTTTATGACAAAGACCTTTTGTTAAAGGGCTTGTGGGTTATTTATAATAAGCAAAAGGGTGCAAATTAACTGCACCCTTTATATTTTTAAAAAAAGTTAGATTAAGTCTTGACAAATTACACCTGATGCTTTATAATATCTATGTTGTTTCGCTGTCTTAGCTCAGTAGGTAGAGCGCATCCTTGGTAAGGATGAGGTCGGCAGTTCAACTCTGCTAGACAGCTCCACAACCATAAAACACCCACTCAAACGAGTGGGTGTTTTTCTTAATTATAAGTTCTTGTAAGATATACTTCTTTATACAAATTAAAGAAGTTATCTGCACTTATTTTCGCCTTAGCATCATCATCAAAGATACCGTAAACTGTCGGACCCGAGCCGCTCATCACGCAGCCCAAAGCACCATCTCTCATCATCATTTCCTTAATGTTGGTTATAACAGGATTTTCCTTTTCGGTTACTGCCTCCATTACGTTTGAAAGCTTTTCGGCAATCGCTTTTACATCGCCTTTTTTAATTGCTTTTAGCATCATATCAGTATCAGGGTGCTTTAAATCATCACACGAGTCAATCGACTCATAAATCTGTGCCGTTGAAATGTTTATCGGCGGTTTCACAAGAAGTACGGTTGTTTTAGGCATAGGTGTAAGCTCTGTAAGCTGTTCGCCTATCCCTTCAGCAAGCTGTGTTCCGCCCAAAATACAGTAAGGCACATCTGCTCCCAGTTTTGCACCGATTTTACAAAGCTCATCATCAGAAAGCTTAGTGTTATACAGCTTATTAAGTGCGCAAAGCACCGCTGCAGCATTACCGCTGCCACCTGCAAGACCTGCCGCAACAGGAATGTTCTTATGTATAAGTATCTTTGCACCGCCTTTTATATTGCAATATCCAAAGAAAGCCGCCACAGCTTTCCACGCAATATTCTTTTCACCTGTGGGCAAATATTTAAGATTGGTTGAAACAGATATACCAAAAGGCTCTTTATCAACTATCAGCAAATCAAAAAGCCCCGTGGTCTGCATTATCATTTTTACATCGTGATAACCGTTTGGCCTTCTGCCAAGAACGTCAAGAGTAAGGTTTATCTTGGCATACGACCTTGCAATCGCCCTCTCGCCGTTTATGACTATATCATCGTACAAACGCAAAACATTCCACCCCTCACATTAAAGCTCATTATGCGACCTTGCTACAGTTTCTTTTATCAATTCCTCACCGATTTCCAAATCAGCACCGTTTTTCTTTAAGTATATAAGATATTCTATATTCCCCTCAGGACCCTTTACGGGCGAAAAGGACAAGCCCTGAACACCAAATCCCAGTTCTCTTGAGATATTAACGACCTTTGTTATAACCTCAGAATGTATGTTGGCATCACGGACAACGCCTTTTTTGCCAACCTGACCTTTGCCCGCCTCAAATTGCGGCTTGATAAGTGCGACTACCTCGCCGCCGTCCTTTAACAAGCTGTATGCGACAGGCAACACAAGCGAAAGGGATATAAAAGATACGTCTATCGATGCAAAATCAAGCTCTTCTCCGATATCTTCAGGCTTAACATAGCGGATATTGGTGCGTTCCATATTGACAACTCTGCTATCGCTCCTAAGCTTCCACGCAAACTGACCGTAGCCAACATCAACTGCAAAGACCTTAGCAGCACCGTTTTGGAGCATACAATCGGTAAAACCGCCCGTAGATGCACCTATATCCATCGCAACTGCACCTTTTAGGTCTATCGGGAACTCCTTCATAGCCTTTTCAAGCTTTAATCCGCCACGGCTTACATACTTCAGAGTTTCGCCGCGGATTTCAGGCTTTGCGGTTTTTAAAACCTGCTCGCCTGCTTTATCATATTTAACATTGTCTATATAAACCTGTCCTGCCATTATAAGTGCCTTTGCCCGTTCTCTGCTCTCACAAAGACCGCTCTCGTGCAAAAGCACGTCAAGACGTACCTTATCGCTCATTTAATTTCTCCTCTGCAAAAAGTGCAATACTTTCTGCGTCCATTTTAAACATCCTGTCAAGCTCAGAAACAGTACCGTGAGGTACCGATTTGTCAGGAAATGCCTTTACCGCAAGCTCGGGCATATCCTTACAAGTCATCAGCACAGACGTAATTGCTGCACCAAAGCCGCCGCTCTCCACTCCGTCCTCTATTGTTATAAGGAGCTTTTTACCCCTTGCATTGTTCTTAATAAATTCTCTATCCAACGGCTTAATTGTCGGCATTACATAGATACCTGTTTTTATACCCTTTTCTTCGAGAATTTTGGCAGTCTTTGCAGCAGTTTTAATCATTCTTCCTGCCGTAAATATTGCCACATCTGCACCTTCCTGCAAGGTGTAGCCTTTTCCAAAGATAAACTGGGGTACAGGATTTTCCGTGTCTTCTGTTCCGCGCGGATATCTAATCGCAATCGGACCTTTATGCTCATTTACTGCATAATTAAGCATTTCCGAAAGCTCCTTATAGCAGGAGGGCGACAAAATTGACATGTTCGGCATTGCATACAAAAACGAAATATCAAACATACCCTGATGCGTTTCGCCGTCTGCACCTACTACTCCCGCTCTGTCTATGGGAAACACGATATGCAGATTTTGCAAACATACATCGTGAATAAGCTGGTCATATGCTCGCTGAAGAAATGACGAATATATCGGCACTACAGGTATTATACCCGATATTGCCATACCTGCAGACATAGTTACCGCGTGCTGTTCTGCTATTCCCACATCAAAATATCTTGACTTGAATTTTTCTCTGAAAGAAACAAGCCCTGTTCCTATGGGCATTGCTGCAGTTACCCCAACAACCTTGTCATTCTTTTCGGCAACGTCTACAAGACTCTCGCCGAATGCCGCTGAAAAGTCCTTATTCTTAACCGAGCCGTTTGCCGATATTCCGTGAAATTCCTGCGGATTTCCTTCTGCAAGTGCATATCCCTTTCCTTTTTTGGTAAGAACGTGAATAAGCACCGACTTTTTGCTCGACTTAGCCTGTTCAAAGGCTGCAAATAACGTCTTGAAATCGTGTCCATCAATAGGCCCGTAATAATCAAAGCCTAAATCCTCAAATAAAGTAGTCGGCAAGACAGTCGCACGTATAATTCGTTTTATATGGCGGATTACCCTAGCCGTACCCACTCCACCGTAGGGCAGTTTTTCAAGAAAATTAAGCACAGCTTCCTTAGATTTAAAGTACATAGGCTTTTGTCTTAATGCTCTTAGATACTTTGAAATTGCACCCACATTTTTGGATATGGACATTGCATTATCGTTGAGGATATAGATAACCTTAGCCTTTCCTCTGCCGGCATCATTCATTGCCTCGTACATCATACCGCCGGTGAGTGCACCATCGCCAAAAACTGCAATCGTATTATGTTTTTCACCCTTAAGCTCCCTTGCGCGCGCCATTCCGAGAACTGCCGATGCCGAGGTTGAGCTATGACCGGTATTAAATGAGTCATACACGCTCTCCTCAGTTTTAGGAAAACCGCTCATTCCGCCAAAGGTACGAAGTTTTTTAAACCCGTCCTTTCTGCCGGTTAAAAGCTTGTACACATAGGACTGGTGTCCCACATCCCACACGACTTTATCCTGCGGCATATCAAAAACCGCAAGCAGTGCTATCGTAATCTCTACCACGCCTAAATTTGAAGCTAAGTGTCCACCCGTTTCGGTAACACTGTTTATTAAAAACTCTCTCACCTCAGCCGCAAGCTTTTTAAGCTCGTTCACCGTCAGCTTTTTTATATCCTGCGGCGAAGTGATTCTGTCGAGATATTCGCTCATTTGCTCCATCCCCTTTAAAATATGCGTCTTACATATTCTCCATTGTTTTAATTGATGCTTCCACCTTTTCGAGCATTTCGCGATATTTTTCGCCCTTTGCTCTTTCTTCGTCTACTACCTTCTGCGGTGCTTTTGCAATAAAGCCCTGATTGGAAAGCTTACCTTCCACTCTCTTTATCTCGCCTTCTAAGTCTTTTTTCTCCTTGTTAAGACGTTCTAATTCCTTATCCTTATCAACAAGCTCCGAAAGAGGCAAGAACATCTCTGCACCCTCTACTACAATATTTACTGCATTTGCGGGTACTTCTTCTCTTCCTGATACTACCTCAACCTCGCTTGCTGATGCAAGCTTCTGGAAGAAGACTTCGCCCGATTTAAACACATTCTCTTTATCGGTTACTATTATAAGCTTCGCCTTCTTTGACGGCGGTACATTCATTTCAGCACGGCGGTTTCTGAGTGCTCCGATTGCCGACATTATAATCTCCATTTCCTTTTCTGCCTCGGGGAAATCAAGAGCGGCATCATATTTCGGGAATTCTGAAATCATAATGCTCTCACCCTCGTGCGGTAAGTGCTGCCAGATTTCCTCTGTAATAAACGGCATAAACGGATGCAACAGCTTCATTGTGTTTGAAAGCACATATGTGAGCACATACTGTGCAGATACAGCACTTTCACTGCCCTTATCAAAGAGCCTCGGCTTTACAAGCTCAATATACCAGTCGCAGAAGCTGTCCCAGATAAAGTCATAAAGCTTTGAAACTGCAATACCAAGCTCAAATTTATCAATATTCTCTGTAACCTCTTTTACAAGATTATTGTATTTTGAAACAATCCACTTATCCTCAAGACACAAATTCTCGGGAAGCTTGTTTTCTGTTATTTCAAGATTCATTAGCGTGAAACGTGATGCGTTCCATATTTTATTTGCAAAGTTACGGCTTGCCTCAACTCTTTCGATATAAAAACGCATATCGTTGCCGGGCGCATTTCCTGTTGCAAGTGTAAATCTTAAAGCATCAGCACCGTACTGGCTTATAATTTCAAGCGGGTCAATGCCGTTTCCGAGAGATTTGCTCATCTTTCTTCCCTGTGAATCACGCACCAAGCCGTGAATGAATACGTGCTCAAACGGAGCTTTACCTGTATGCTCCAAAGCGGAGAATATCATTCTTGATACCCAGAAGAAGATAATATCATATCCTGTTACAAGTACGTCTGTTGGATAGAAGTATTCCATCTCTTCTGTTTTTTCTGGCCAGCCAAGTGTAGAAAATGGCCAAAGAGCAGAACTGAACCAGGTATCCAGAGTATCTTCATCCTGTGTCAGGTGTGTACATCCACATTTTGGAC
>JAZROS010000041.1:0-4580 GCA_045648825.1 Clostridia bacterium
GTTACACTTTTGTAGTTCTCGAACACATACTCAAACATCGCCTTTGAATCAACAAAAGAATATGCGTTTTCCTTCTGGTCAGCATTTTCACAGCCAAGCACTATCGACAGAAGAGACATTCCGTTCTTTTCTGCTGATGCAACAAGACAGTTGCCTGCCTCGTCGGTAGCACCTGTTTTCACACCTGTAGCATAGGGGTAGTAGTGAAAGGTGTTGCGGTATCTGCTGATAAGATGGTTTGTTGAGGAAATCATACGTTCCTCGTTTAAGTTTGTAGCAGGTAATTTGATGGTTTTAATTTTTACAAGCTCACAGAATTTCGGGTTCTTAAGTGCCTCACGAGCCATTATCGATATGTCGGCAGCAGTTGTGTAGTGATTGTCATCGTGGAAACCGTGCGGATTGGCAAAATGTGTGTTTGTCATACCAAGCTCTGCTGCTCGCTGATTCATAAGAGCGACAAAGCTTGATATATCGCCTGAAATGTGTTCTGCAATAACATTTGCTGCATCGTTTGCCGATGCGACAAGAAGACCTGTTAAAAGGTTTTCCAATGTTATTTGCTCCCCTGATTTAAGTCCTATTTTCGAATGAAGGTATGTAATGTCTGCCAAAGCACTGTCAGAAACTGTTATTACATCTGAAAGGTTACCCTTTTCAAGTGCAAGCATAGCAGTCATAATCTTTGTAACAGATGCAGGGTACTTACGTTCCGATGCGTTATTTTCATATATAACTCTTCCGCCTTTTAAATCATAAAGAAGTGCAGCTTTTGCTCTTGGCTCGGGGAAGGTTGGCTTATTAACCGTTTCTTCGGTAGTGGTTACGTCGGGCACAGGTGTCGGTGTTGGCTCTGCAAAGACACAAAATGCCTGAGACAGAAGAATAACAAATACAGTGAGTATTGATGCAATACGTGTTTTGTTCATATAAAATTTCGCTGCCTTTCCGCCTGCTGTTGCAGACAAATATATTCTTACTATGATTATATCTGAAAATAACCTATTTTGCAACAATAAACGCAATATTTTTTGCAAAAAACTATGGAAAAATATTGTGGAAGATGTTATAATATAGAATAAGTATTTGTATGCGTAGAAGGAGCGTAGCATAGATGAAGATATTAGTTGTTGATGATGAGAAATTATTGGTAAAGGGTATAAAATATAATCTTGAACAGGAGGGGTATCAGGTAGTAACGGCCTTTGACGGCGAAGAGGCTTTGCACCTTGCTCACGACGAGAGCATTGACCTAATTTTGCTTGACCTGATGCTTCCGAAAATGGACGGACTTACAGTTTGCCGTAATATCCGTACTTTTTCTGATACTCCTATTATTATGCTTACTGCAAAGAGCGAGGATATTGATAAAATCTTAGGTCTTGAATACGGCGCTGATGATTATATCACAAAGCCTTTTAATATAAGAGAGGTTACATCAAGGATTAAGGCTATTTTAAGGCGTGTAAATCCCAAACCGAAGGAAAATGATAATATGACCTTGGTTTCGGGTGATGTCGAGCTTGATTATAACTTTAGAAATGTAAAGATTAGAGGGAATGTAATTGAGCTGACAGGTAAGGAATTTGACCTTTTAGAACTGTTTTTAAAGCATCCGGGTAAGGTTTATACACGCGAAAATCTATTGGATATTGCATGGGGCTTTGATTATCCAGGAGATGTAAGAACAGTGGATGTACACATAAGAAGACTCAGAGAGAAAATTGAACAAAATCCTGCTGAGCCTGACTATATTAGAACAAAATGGGGTGTAGGTTATTATTATAAGCAAGATTAAAAAACAGTTCTCTTCAATGAGATGGGTTATGATGATTACATACTTTGTTGCAATTCTTGTTACCCTCTCTTTGATGAGTGTTTATATTCTCGGTGTTTTAAGTGAAAGCCTGCATAATAATGAATCTGTGTTACTGTTTGCTAAGGCTAATATTATAGCTGACACTGTAGCAAGCTCATCTGATAATTTTGCTGACGGTACGGATAAGCAGATAGAACAGATTATATCAGGTACCGTAATCAGAGCCTTGGCTGTGAATCCCTCTTGCACTGTGCTTTATGACAGTAATAAGGAGGCATCGATAGAAGGTAAGGTTCTGATGCGTGATGTTATAAACACCGCAATGCAGGGTGAGCAGGCACAAACGCTTACTAAGTCGGAGGATGGTAACACAATTATGTCTGTTGCCGTTCCTGTTACGGTTAATGACAAGATAACGGGTGCGGTATATCTTGTGGAGACTATTGATGACATTGATAAGACAATATCATATGTTAAGATGAATATGATAATTTTTTCAGTTATTATCAGTATTCTGGTGGGAATGCTCAGTATGGGTATGAGTGTGGTTGTAACATCAAGACTTGACCAGTTTATAAATGCCGCAAAAGAAATATCAAACGGAAACTATAAAACAAGAGTAAATGTCAGCGGAGACAGTGAGCTTGTTGAGCTTTCAGACGCAATGAATTCGATGTGTCAGGCTCTTGAAAATGTTGATGAAACGCATAAAAAGTTTATATCAGATGTTTCGCACGAGCTTAAAACACCCTTGGCTTCAATTAAACTGATATGCGACAGCATTGTTGATACCGAGGAACCTGATATTGATATGATTAAGGAATTTCTTGCCGACCTTTCAAATGAAGTTGACAGACTTACAAGAATTGTAGAAAGACTTTTAACTCTTACAAAAATTGGTAATGAGGAGGAGCAGACAACTCTTACACCGGTTGATTTTGTAGTAATGCTAAATGCGATAATGAACAGGCTAAAGCCAAATGCAGAGGCTAAGCATATTCTGCTTTGCGGGGACTTTGATTCTGCCCAGATTACTCCTGTGCTTATAGATTATGATAAGCTGTGGGAGGCGGTATATAACATCACCGACAATGCAATCAAATACACGCCTGAAAATGGGACGGTAAAAATGGTGCTCTCTGTTACCGGTATGGAAATTTCGGTAGGAATATCAGATAGTGGACCGGGTATTCCTGTGGAAGAAAGAGAACGCATATTTGACAGATTTTATAGACTTGACGATTCGCGTACACGTGAAACGGGAGGCACAGGCTTAGGGCTTGCTATTGCAAAAGAGGCTGTACTTCTTCACGGCGGAAGGATAGAAGTGGGAGAATCGGAGCTTGGTGGCAGTGAATTTAAACTAACCATTCCAAAACGGAGCGCCGAGGCTTAAATTTCCACAAGAAAGGATAGAATATATGAGAACAGGACGAAAAATAATCGGCACACTCATAGTGATAGCAGTATTATTGTCTGTTGCTGTTACAGTTATGAATATTGACGGTGATAATGAGGTATTTACGGCAAAACTCTATTTTATGAACGATAATTTTACGTCAATATGTGAAGAAGAAAGAGCGATTAAATACGATTATGAAGCAGAACTTCCAAATCTTGTACTTGATGCTTTGAAAAACGGACCTGAAGAAAGTGCAAACAAACCATTTATTTCAAAACAAACCGAATGGATGGTAACTAAAAATGACTCAAGCCTGATAGTTGATTTTACACAGGATTTTCTGACAACAGACAATTCCAAAAATCTCCTCGCAACATATGCGGTGGTAAAATCTCTATGCAGTATTGACGGAGTTAGTGAAGTTAAGGTAACGGTTGACGGGGGAGAGCTGGTAACACCTGACAACAGTAGAATAGATTTTCTTACAGATAAGGATATAAATCTTGAAACGGATACAGTTACAAGTGAAAACAGAAATATAAAGCTATATTTTGCAACTGAAGAAGGAACACTTGCTGAAGAATGGCGTAATATAAAAATAACCGATACTGTACCGGTTGAGCAGTATGTGGTAAATGAGCTTATAAAAGGCCCGACAAATACTTCGTTAAAGCCGGTGCTTTCAACAGATACAAAGCTAATTTCCGTTGAAGTTACAGACGGAACTGCATATATCAATATGACACAAGGTTTTATTGATAAACATAAAGGCACACCAGAAAAAGAGACCTTGTCAGTTTACTCAATAGTAAATTCTGTTACTGCGATTGATGGAGTAAATAATGTACAGTTCTTGATTGAAGGAAAGAAAGAGCAAGGGTTTGACACTATAGATTTAACCCAACAGTTAAGTGAAGAGAGTGTATATGTTTACAGGTAGGGTAAAATTACCCTACCTGTTTTTGTGTTTAATTAGTCAAACATTGTAATCTGGTCTGTCTCGGGAAGGTCAATATACCCTTCCTGCGAGAGCATATCTATATTTGTTTTAGTAAGACCTGTTCTTAATCTTAAATCCTCAAGAGTTTTAAACTCACCGTCTTTTCTTGCTTCAACTATGCTTTTTGCTGCGTTTTCAGCCATACCTGGAAGAGCAGAAAGCGGTGGTCTTATTCCATCTTCTGTATCAAGGAAGTTTACACTGTCAGACTTATAGATATCAATAGGTGCAAAGTTTATGCCTCTTGAATACATTTCAATACATATCTCAAGAATGGGCAGTAAATTATCATCTTTTGGTGCAGCAGTTCCATTCTTTTTATTCTCGTAAATTTCAGCCATAGCAGCTCTGGCAACTTC
>JAZROS010000042.1:0-2551 GCA_045648825.1 Clostridia bacterium
CCTTTAAAACCAAGGAAGGTTTCAAAAGGAATATCGTGTCCGTCTTTTTTGTATTTAGTGCCGCACTTGGGACAGTTTTTGTCCTCGAGGTCGCAGCCGTGAAGTCCTGTACCAACTGGCATAAACTCTGCGTTTTTGCAATTTGGACAGACATAGTGGGGAGGCAGAGAATTAACCTCTGTTATATCGGAGAGGAATGCGACAAATGATGAGCCGACAGAGCCTCTCGAACCAACTAAGTATCCATCGCTTAATGACTTTCTTACAAGCTCCTGAGCAATTTTATACATAACAGAAAAACCGTAGGTTGTAATAGAATAAAGCTCTTTGTCAAGACGTTCTTTTACAACATCGGGGAGTGGGTCGCCGTATATTGCCTTTGCTTTATTAAAAGAGTCGTTAACAATATCTTTTTCTGCACCATCAATTTCAGGCGGGCATTTTGTTGTGGGGATAGGGCGTACCGGCTCTATCATATCAGCAATCATATTGGTGTTCTTTACAACAACCTCATATGCCTTTTCATCACCAAGATAGGAAAATTCCTCAAGCATTTCTTCCGTTGTTCTAAAATACAAAGGTGCCTGAAAATCCGCATCGGAAAAGCCCTTGTAGTGCATAAGAATTTTACGGAATTCTGCTCCCTCAGGGTCGATAAAATGCACATCACAGGTTGCACAGACGGGCTTGCCCGTCCTTTCGCCAAGTTCAACTATTTTGCGGTTAAACTCTTGTAAATCCTCGTCAGTATTTACATTGGGGAAGTCCTCGGAACGCTTCATATACTCGTTGTTGCCGATAGGCTGAATTTCAAGATAATCATAAAAATTCGCAATCTTTTCGAGCTTTTCATCACTCGCACCCTCGGTTACGGCTGTAAAAAGCTCTCCTGCCTCGCACGCCGAGCCGACTATAATTCCATCGCGTTTTTCTTCTATAAGACTTCGTGGAATGCGTGGCTGTCTGTAAAAGTATTTAAGCTGGGAAGCAGAAACCATCTCATATAGATTTCTGATTCCCTTAAGATTTTTTGCCAAAAGTATGATATGATATGACTTAGTACGCATTGATGCTAAACGCATATCAAAATATGTATTAAGGTCGGAAAGGTTAATAATACCTTTTGACCTTAATTCATCAAGCATCTTGATAAACACATCTGCAGTTGCTTTTGCATCGTTTACCGCTCTGTGATGATTTTCAAGTAAAATTTTAAGATGCTTTGTAAGATTGTCAAGACGGTGATTTTTAAGCTCAGGATAGAGACAACGGGCAAGAACTACCGTATCAAGTGTAGTGAAATCATATTCAAAACCGCAACGCAAAGCATCAGCTTTAATAAAGCTTGTATCAAATGCTGCATTGTGCGCTACTAATACTGCGCCTTTACAAAAGTCAAGAAAATCCCCTAAAATGTCATCAATTATTGGCGCACCTGCTACCATTTCGTCTGTAATGCCTGTAAGCTTTACAATCTTTTGGGGTATTGGTATTTCGGGGTTTACAAAGGTAGACCAGCGCTCGACCACCTGACCGCCGGAAATTTTTACTGCACCAATTTCTGTAATTTTATCCTTACCGCAGGAAAGACCTGTAGTTTCAATATCAAATACTACAAAATCACTGTCTATTGTCTGATTTTTAGCATTGTCAGTAATACCCTTGCTGTCGTCGACAAGGTAACCCTCCATACCGTATATAACCTTAATTTTCTCGTTGTTGTCCGATGCCTTTAAAGCGTCGCGGAATGATTGCACAACGCCGTGGTCGGTAATTGCAATGGCTTTGTGCCCCCAACCTGCTGCACGGTTTATTAGTTCTTTAGTTGAGGAAACAGCATCCATTGCCGACATCTGTGTATGCAGATGAAGCTCAACTCTTTTTTCTTCAGCATTATCAACTCGCGGCGGTGGCGGCTCTGTTTCACATATACCGTTTGCCATTACAACTGTTTCTTTTGCATATTCGTTATATTGTGCTTTGCCTCTTACAACAATATGTTTTCCTGCTTTTAGCCTTTCCCTTACCTCTAAAAAAGCAGCATTGCCTTTTTCGTCTGCTTCAATAAACATCTGGCAGGTGATAGAATCTGTGCGGTCAGTTACATCAAAGATTACAAGATGAAAGGATTTACCTGTCTTTTTGCTGGTGATGTCTTTGGTTTCAACACCAAAAACTTCGCCCTTAAAGCAAACACGTCCGCTTTCGTCGTTAATTGCTTTTATGGGGGTAAGCTCTGAACGAATGGATGAGCCGTATATAACCTCTGTTACCTTTGCTCTGCCGAGAGTTTGAGGTTTGACATCATCATTTTTCTTTGCTGAAAGATACATTACAGGCTCGTCGGAATAATTGTCTTCCAAAATTTCAGGCTCGGTAACTCTTACACTATTTAAGCGATAACGCTCCTTTAATTCTTCTTCAAAACGTGTCAGTACCTCGTCTTGTATTCTGTCCGAAAGGAGCAGTTCGATTTTGCGTCTGCGTTTTGATATTTTAATCTTTTCGACTTCTGCGCTTATACTGCTTGCGCTTTTGATGTCGGGGAAGA
>JAZROS010000043.1:0-8378 GCA_045648825.1 Clostridia bacterium
TGAAATTGCAACAACATCTCCTGCACCAACCTCGTCTGCTACCGCCTTGGTAAGACCGTCGAAGGTATATAGCTTTACAGCTTTTCCTGAAAGCTGTTTGCCATCAGCTTTGCAAACAACAAGCGGCATACCTGTTTTGACTTTTCCGCGTTGGATTTTACCTACTGCAATTCTGCCTGTATATTCGTCATAGTCGATGTTAGAAACAAGCATCTGGAAGGGTGCATCGTCTTCGCATTCTGGGCAGGGGATATAGTTTACTATAAGCTCAAACATTTCACGAAGGTCGCTGTTAGGACGTTCAGGATTGTATTCAGCAGTTGCCCAGCCGTCTCTGCCTGATGCGTAGATAACAGGTGTGTCAAGCTGTTCGTCAGTTGCACCAAGGTCAATAAAAAGCTCTAAAACCTCGTCAACCACCTCGTAAGGTCTTGCGTTTGGACGGTCAACCTTATTAACTACAATAATGGGTTTTAGATTAAGAGACAAAGCTTTGGAAAGCACAAACCTTGTCTGCGGCATACAGCCCTCAAAGGCATCTACCAGAAGAAGAACACCGTCTACCATCTCAAGACCGCGTTCTACCTCACCGCCGAAATCTGCGTGTCCCGGTGTATCTATAATGTTAATTTTATAACCGTTATAGTCAAGAGAAGTATTCTTTGCAAGGATTGTAATACCACGTTCTTTTTCGAGGTCATTCGAATCCATTACTCTCTCATCTACCTGCTCATTTTCGCGAAATGTACCGCATTGCTTTAGCATCGCGTCAACCAAAGTTGTCTTTCCGTGGTCGACGTGGGCAATAATGGCAATATTCCGTATTTTATCTCTTTGCATAAATGTCATCTCCAAAATATAAATTCTCATACAAAACCATTTAATATCATACCATAAAAATCGGTCATTTGCAACAAAATATCGGCTATTTTAAAATTTTTGTTGCATTTGGGTTTTTAGTGTGATATAATCCACATTGCATAAAGGGAATACATAATTTATAAATATTTTCTAATTATAGATAGGAGAGATTTTGAGATGGTTTACTATGTTAAGCTGTCAAATTCCCGCAAGGTTTCTGAATTTGTCGGGATAGCTAATAGATTTCCTTGTACAATAAAGGCTTTCTCTGATAAATATTCGGTGAACGCAAAGTCGATAATGGGTATGCTTGCACTGGATTTAGGAAAGGAAATTAAAATAGAAATCGAAGATGAATGTGCGGATAATTTTGGGAAAGAAATTGAAGGATTTGTAATAAAAAGATAGCAGGTTGATTATAAACCTGCTATCTTTTTTTGTAAATCAATTATTGTAACCTTTTGGTGTGGCGGTATAGTATGTGCCAAATTGTCTGAAGACAAATTTGTCTTTATCAAAGTGTAATAGGTCCTCACTTGTTATAACATATTCAGCATTTTCTGATGGGTTGATTTTGATATTTTCAATGCTATCGAAAACATATCTGTCGCTGAAAGCTTCACTTTGAAAGTACTTTGCATCTGTTTCGTGATAGAACAATGTCAGTATTTCGGATACATTGGATGAGCCTTTATATTGGCTATCTGCTGTTATATACAGCTTTTCGGCGTGCGAGTCTTTAAGGGATAATACTGCCTCACCGAAATCTTTAAAGAAAGCTTCGCTTATCATATCTGCATATGACGTAAAATAGGTTGAAGTAAAAATTCCAAATGTAACCAGATATGCTGCAAATACGCACCATTTCATATATTTAACTTTTACCACCAAATTATATATCCCTAAAGAAGTTAATATAAGTATAGGGAAGTAGATGATATTTATTCTGTTTACATTAACGTTATTGGTAATAATTCCGCACAAGATGCCTGTAATTAGAAAGAATAATAAGAGCATTTGTCCGGCAGATTTTTTATGCTCTTTTATAACGGTAACAATTCCCAATATAGTAAAAGGTATAGAGAAAATGTAGATAGTACCAAAGCCTTCTATATCATTCCACAAAAGGTCATTCTTTTGCAGTAGAGTGGTATTTAGGAAAGCTGAGAAGTTCTTTTGAAGCTGTTCCCAAAAGTTCGGTGAGAAGAATAATATATCACCGGAACGCACGCTGTCTTTAAAATATGGAATTGTGAACAATGGAGTGCTTATTGTGTCTATGTTAAAGAAATTTATGGCCATTGTTAGTATAAAGGGTAGTGCAATTAAAATATAGATTACCAATGCCAGTATTACATTTCCTCCAGATATTTTCTTCTTATAAAGTAAGTACACGCAGCTTGCGATAAGGAAGAATGGCATTGTATATATAGACACACCATAACAGTACATACAAAGCCCGAACATTACCATTGAAACTATAAGAGTTGGTTTTGAGTCGTTATTTATACTCTTATTGAGAAAGTATATACCAATCATAAAAAACTGTGGATAGAGATTGCAGTCGAGAGCCCATCTGCTCTGCATTATATGCCACGGATTGATTGCCGCAAAGGCTGCAGCAACAAGAGCTGTTATTTTACCAAACGTATCACGTACAAACAGGTACATAAATATAAGAGCGGTAATGCTCATAATAAGCTGCGGCAATCTTGCAGTTATTGGCGATAGACCAAAAAATTTAACAAACAATGCTATCATATATGAAAGAAGAGAACTCATCTGCCCATATCCCCATGCGGTAAGATGCACAGGCATAAACATACCATATCTGTCCGTTCTATAGTCTGCCAGGGCTTTGCCGTCGACAGCAGCCATTGCACCATCCTGATTAAAACCGCCAGGAACATCACCAAAACGGAAAACGCGAACAAAGACGGCTACAACAGCTATAATTATTAGTAAAGTGTTGTACGTCTTATTATTTATGGCTGCGTTGGCCTTATTTATGGATTTATTGTATGCATAATCTTTAAATATACAATATAAACACATAAAGGAAAATAGTAATAACAAAATATTGTTTACTACAATCATTAAAAACGCTCCTTATATGCAAAAATTTCATCTGCTTCATCATTAGTAAGCATATTGGTTTCAAGCATTGTTTTAATAACCTTTTCCTGACGTTTGTGAGCGAGAGCAGGGTTGACCTTTGGTGAGTATACTGACGGTGCGTTAGGCACTCCTGCCAAAAGTGTTGATTCGTAGGCAGTCATTTCGGACGGTTTTTTTCCAAAATATCCCATTGAGGCATCATAAATGCCGTAGTACCCACTACCGTAATAAATACAGTTAAAATACAATTCGAGTATTTCGTCCTTAGAATATTCTCTTTCAATTTTTATGGCAGTCAGAATTTCTGCTATTTTTCGTTCTACAGTATTATCAAGAGGGAAGTACATATTCTTAGCAAGCTGTTGAGTTATCGTGCTGCCGCCCTCTTTCAAAGACATTTCCTTAATATCTATCCATATTGCACGTAGAGTTCCGATTATATCAAAACCGTTGTGTGAATAGAAACGCCTGTCCTCGACCGATACAAACGCATCAATAAAATCTTCTGGTAATTCCGACAAAGAACAGAAATTATCGTTTGCTCGTATTTCAGAAACTTTCTCGTCAAGAGGAACCTTTTTCAAAGCATCGCTGTATTTCAAATAACCGTGCCCAAATGCAAGCACGGCTGCTGAAATCAGCATAACTGCTATGAAAGTGAAGAAACTTTTTAATCCTCTCACTAAAGCTCACCAACCTTTATGCACCAATAAACATAAATACAGCACTTATAGCTAAAGGTACAATCAATGCTGTTGCAAGACAAATGCAGATTATTCTTTTTGTCTTATCGTTAAAATTCATATATATCACCTCTTGCTTTTTCTTAGTTCCTTAAAAAAGTCAGTAAGTATTTTTTTGCACTCATTCTCCATAACACCGCCCTGTGTTATAACTTTGTGAGGAAGTGCACCGGAAAGGTCTAAGACGCTTGATGCCGCTCCTGATTTTTCGTCATACGCCCCAAAGTAAAGACGGTCAATTCTTGCAGAGATTATTGCACCCATACACATAGGGCACGGTTCTAATGTTACATAGATTTCACATTCTGGCAGTCTCCAGCCGCCGAGCTTTTTGCACGCTTTGTTAATTGCATCAATTTCTGCGTGTAAGAGTGCGTTCTTTTTGGTTTCACGTTTATTGTAGCCTCTTGCAATAATTTTTCCGTTTTGTACAATTACCGCTCCAATCGGAACTTCTCCAATGGCGGCGGCTTTTTTTGCCTGCTTTATAGCTTCTTTCATAAAGTCCATAAATAGACCCCCATTATTTGCTCATATAATTTTAGCATATTATTTATACTATTGCAAATGTATTTACAAAAGTTAATAAAAATTTAAAAGAAAATCCTCCGTTTGTGGAGGATTTTCAAGATTATTATTTAAAGTAGCTTACGCCTGCTTCAAAGAGCATTTGATTTTTAGCACCCGGAACATTCTTGGATACATAGTCGCCGATACGCTCTGAATGTCCCATTTTACCTAAAATTCTGCCGTCAGGACTTGTAATACCTTCTATTGCTGATACAGAACCATTGGGGTTCCAATCAATATCATAGGTTGCAATTCCCTCGGGAGTTACATACTGAGTTGCAATCTGACCGTTTGCAGCGAGTTCTGCAATCTGCTCAGGAGATGCAATAAATCTGCCTTCTCCGTGAGAAAGTGCTATTGAGTGAACATCTCCAACATTAACATTTGCAAGCCACGGTGAATTGTTAGTAGCAATCCTTGTTAGTGCCATACGTGAAATATGTCTTCCTATTGTATTAAATGTAAGTGTCGGTGATGTTTCATCAAGGTCGCGGATTTCGCCGTAGGGAACGAGTCCTAACTTGATAAGTGCCTGGAAACCGTTACAGATACCGAGCATCAGACCGCCTCTGTTTTTGAGCATTCTCATAACAGCATCGCCAACTGCAGGATTTCTAAATGCAGTTGCAATAAACTTACCTGAGCCGTCCGGCTCGTCTCCGCCTGAGAAACCGCCCGGAATCATAATTATCTGAGAATTGTCAATGCGCTTCTTCATTTCCTTAAGTGAGTAAGAAACGTCGTCGGCAGAAAGATTGCGGATAACAAATACATCTGCAACTGCGCCTGCCTTCTCAAATACACGTGCAGAGTCGTATTCGCAGTTTGTGCCAGGGAATACAGGGACAAACACTCTTGGCTTTGCAAATTTGTCGCCTGCAACAGCAGGAGCACCCTTTGTGTAGCTGTATGTTTCCGGCTCTTTATCAAAATTGCCTGCTTTTGTCGGGAATACCTTTTCCAAAGGCTTCTGCCAAGTGTTGCAAGCTTCCGCAAGGTCAATTTCAACACCGCAGGCTTTGATTGATTTTTCGTCTGTAGTCTTACCTATTACGATTGCACCGTCAGCTTCGGTATCAGATTCAACCTCAAGTACAATCGAGCCTGCAGGTGCAAAGAATAACAGGTCATTTGTTACGTTTGCATTTAGCTCAATACCAATCATATTACCAAATGCCATCTTGGAAACAACCTCGCACAATCCGTGTGATTTTACTGTGCAGGAAGAAAGAACCTTGCCGCTTTCAATCAAAGTATGTACCTTTTCGTACATTGCTTTAAGTGCATCGAAATCGGGCATATCGTTGCTATCACGTTTTAATGTGTAAAGTACAAGCTTTGAGCCTGACTTCTTTATTTCCTGGGAAATAACCTTGTCTGCCTTTACGGGTGCTACTGCAAAGGAGGTAAGTGTGGGCGGAACATCAAGCTCGTTAAAGCTTCCGCTCATTGAGTCCTTGCCGCCGATTGCTGCAATGCCAAGCTCGAGCTGGGTTCTGTATGCACCTAAAAGTGCAGCAAAGGGTTTACCCCAACGCTTTGGATTGTTGCCGAGTCTTTCAAAATATTCCTGGAATGTCAGGTAAATTTTCTTATAATCTGCACCCATCGCCACTGCCTTTGATACTGACTCAACTACTGCATAAGCAGCCCCGTGGAACTGACTCCAACTGGAGAGATACGGGTCATAGCCGTAGGTCATAACTGTAGCGGTTGTGGTTGTTCCGTTTAATACCGGTACCTTAGCTGCCATACCGTCGGTGGGTGTAAGCTGATACATACCGCCAAACGGCATTAAAACAGAATTTGCTCCGATTGTGGAGTCAAACATTTCACAAAGTCCCTTTTGTGAGCAGACGTTAAGGTTTGAGAGTGTATCAAGCCATTTTGCTTTTACATCTGTTACAACCTCGGGAGCAAATGTGCGCTTATCCGATTCTGGTAGAACTACCTCGATGTCTGTGTTCTTGGTAGCACCGTTTGTATTTAAGAAATCTCGTGAAATATCGCAGATTGTCTTGCCTCTCCAGTTCATAACAAGACGGTTTTCGTCTGTTACTGTTGCAACGGTTGTTGCCTCTAAATTCTCTGCGTTAGCGTATTCGATAAACTTATCTGCATCCTCTGCGCGTACAACAACAGCCATTCTCTCCTGTGATTCGGAGATTGCAAGCTCTGTTCCGTCAAGTCCGTCGTACTTCTTGGGTACCTTGTCGAGATTTATTATAAGACCGTCTGCCAATTCGCCGATTGCAACAGAAACACCGCCTGCACCAAAGTCATTACAACGCTTGATAAGTGTAGTAACGTCGCTGTTGCGGAAAAGTCTTTGTATTTTTCTCTCGACAGGGGGGTTGCCCTTTTGTACTTCGCTACCACAGGTTGTTACAGATTCTTCGGTGTGTGCCTTTGAAGAGCCTGTAGCACCGCCAATGCCGTCTCTTCCTGTTCTTCCGCCAAGAAGGACTATAACATCACCCTTGGAAGGACGTTCTCTTACCACATTACTTCTCGGTGCGGCACCGATTACAGCACCAATTTCCATTCTCTTTGCAGTGTAACCGCTGTGATAGATTTCAGCAACCTTGCCTGTTGCAAGTCCAATTTGGTTTCCATATGAGGAATAACCGGATGCTGCACCTTTGGTGATTTTTCTCTGCATAAGCTTGCCGGGAAGTGTTTCGGCAAGAGTTTTTCTCGGGTCGCCGCTGCCTGTTACACGCATTGCCTGATAAACGTAGCTTCTGCCTGATAACGGGTCTCTTATAGCACCGCCCAAGCAAGTTGCAGCACCGCCGAATGGCTCAATTTCTGTCGGGTGGTTGTGTGTTTCGTTTTTGAACATTATAAGCCAGTCCTCGTCCTTGCCGTCAACATCAACGGGAACTACGATACTGCAGGCATTTATTTCCTCAGACTCATCTATTTCCTTAAGAAGACCGCGTTTTTTAAGCTGCTTAACTATAATGGTAGCCATATTCATAAGACATATATCACGGTCGGGTGCATATAGTTCAGCCTTTGCTTTTTTATACTCATTGTACGCATCAGCGATAAGGTCAGCATATTTGCCGTCGGGAATTGTTACATTGTTAATCCTTGTGGAGAAGGTGGTATGACGGCAATGGTCCGACCAATATGTGTCAATCATACGAAGCTCTGTAACGGTCGGGTCGCGCTTTTCTGTATCTCTGAAATATGCACGGCAGAATTCCAAATCATCACTGTCCATTGCAAAGCCCATTTTTTTGAGGAATGCGTCGCTTTCTGCTTTATCCATATCACAAAAACCGATAACAGTTTCGACATCAGCCGGTACATCTGTTACCATCTCAAGAGTAGCAGGTTTTTCTAAAGATGCTTCTCTTGCCTCAACAGGATTTATAAGGTAGGTTTTAATCTTTTCCAAATCAGAATCGGTAATATCGCCTGAAAGAATATAAAGCTTAGCAGAACGAACGCTCGGGCGGTCCTTTTCTGTAAGAATAGAAATACATTCCTCGCAGCTTGCTGCTCTCTGGTCAAACTGACCGGGGAGGAACTCTACCGCAAAAACCTTGTCATCCTTGCTGATTTCAATAACCTCGTCATATGCGTTATCAACAGGAGGCTCAGAGAAAATAAGTTCTCTTGCACGCGCATACTCCTCATCGGAAATACCGGAAACATCATATCTGTTTAATACCCTTACATTTGTAAGAGTATCAAGGGATAGATTTTCCCTTAAATCCTGCAGCACACCCTTGGCTTCAATATCAAAGCCTGTTTTCTTTTCTACATAAATTCTTCTCACAAGTTCCATAATATGTTTGTCCTTTCACTTTTAGATGAGCAAAATTATCTATAATATATTGTACATTGTTTTTTGCAATCTGTAAAGTGGTTTTAATGCTAAATTTTGATAAAAAATTCTATTTTTTTTCGGTTAAAAAAATTAAACAAAAAGTATTGACAAACTAAAGATAATGTGTTATTATAGTTGCACAGTTTGATATGCGGGAGTGGCTCAGTGGTAGAGCGTCACCTTGCCAAGGTGAACGTCGCGAGTTCGAATCTCGTCTTCCGCTCCATTTAAGATGACGATAT
>JAZROS010000044.1:0-6471 GCA_045648825.1 Clostridia bacterium
CTGTCTATCATAGTATTGTAGCCGTCGGGCAGCATACGGATAAATCCGTCTGCGTTTGCAAGCTGAGCCGCTGCAATACATTCTTCATCGGTAGCATCAGGTCTGCCGTAACGGATATTCTCCATTACAGTGCCCGTAAAAAGATTTACGTCCTGCAAAACAACACCCAAAGAACGTCTTAAATCGGGCTTTTTAATCTTGTTAATATTTATGCCGTCATAACGTATTTTGCCGTCGTCTATATCATAAAAACGATTTATAAGATTAGTGATTGTGGTCTTGCCCGCACCTGTTGCACCAACAAAGGCAATCTTCTGACCTTGTTTTGCGTGGATTGAAATATTGTGAAGCACTAGCTTTTCGTCGGTGTATCCAAAGTCTACATCATCAAGCTCCACCTCGCCTAAAAGCTCGGTGTAGGTAACAGTTCCGTCCGAATGAGGATGCTTCCACGCCCAAAGACCTGTATTCTCGTCAGTTTCTTCCAAAACACCATTCTTTTTGGTGGCATTTACAAGTGTAACGTAGCCGCTATCCGCCTCGCTTTGCTCGCTGATAAGACTGAATATTCTGCCTGCACCTGCCATTGCCATTACGATTGATGCAATCTGCTGGGACACCTGATTTATAGGCATTATAAAGCTTCTGGAAAGCTGGAGAAATGATGCAATCATACCAAGTGTTACAACACCCGTTCCCACAAGGCTCACATTCCACACGCCGTTTATCGCCATAAAGCCGCCTACAACTGCAAGAAGTACATAAAGCACATAGCCCATATTGTTGGTAACAGGGCCTAAGATATTTGCAAAGCTGTTGGCATTAGTATTGGAATTACAAAGCCTCTCATTACGGGCATCAAAGTTCTTCTTTGCCTTGTCCTCATAGCAGAAAACCTTTACAACCCTCTGTCCGTTTACCATTTCCTCAACATAGCCGTTAAGGTCCGCAACCGCTCTTTGCTGCTCTATAAAATACTTTCGGCTGTTTCCCGATATTGTTTTTATCATCCTCAAAATAACCGCAGTGAGTAAAAGTGCAATAACCGTCAGCCAAATACTTAAAGACAGCATTGACACAAGAACTGCAATAATCGTAACAATCGACGACACCGCATGCGGTATGCTCTGCGAAATCATCTGCCTTAAAGTATCTGTATCGTTGGTATAAAAGCTCATAATATCGCCGTGGGTGTGGGTATCAAAATATTTTACAGGCAAGGTCTGCATATGCGAGAACATATCATCACGGATTGACTTTAATGTGCCCTGCGACACAGTTACCATAACACGATTGTAGGTGTAGGTAGCTATAATGCCGAGAGCAAACAAGGCTCCCATCTTCGCTATTGCACCCAAGAGAGCCGAAAATCCGTCAAACTCCGTACCGCTTGTAAGCAGCATAGGTGTGATATAATCGTCTATCAGAGTTTTAAGGAAAAGGGACGAGCTTACACTTGCCGCCGCACTTACTATAATACACACAAATACAAGAACAAGCTGAAGCTTGTATTTGCCTATATAGGAAAACAGCATCTTAACCGTTTCCTTATCAGGCTTTACGGGAGGTTTCTTATTCATCATCCTCGCCTCCCTTCTGCTGAGAAATATAGATTTCCTTGTATATTTCACTCTTTTTAAGAAGCTCATCGTGAGTTCCCATATCGACTATTTTGCCATCCTCCATTACGATTATCCTGTCTGCATCCTGCAGAGAAGATATTCTCTGTGCAATAATGAACTTAGTAGTATCAGGAATTTCCTCTTTAAAGGCTTTTCTGATAAGTGCATCTGTTTTGGTATCAACGGCACTTGTGGAGTCGTCCAAAATCAGAATTTTCGGCTTCTTAATCAAAGCCCTTGCAATACACAGCCTTTGTTTTTGTCCACCCGAGACGTTTGTACCGCCTTGCTCAATATATGTGTCATAACCGTCGGGCATTTCCGATATAAAATCGTGCGCCTCAGCAAGCTTACAAACTCTTTCTATCTCCTCATCGGTGGCATTTTCGTCGCCCCAACGCAAGTTTTCCTTGATTGTGCCCGAGAAAAGAGTATTTTTCTGCAGTACCACTGCAACAGCATCTCTTAAGGCTTCTATATCATATTCACGCACATCAATTCCGCCCACCTTGACAGAGCCTTCATTAACATCATAAAGTCTGGGTATAAGCTGTACCAAGCTCGATTTTGACGAGCCTGTACCGCCGATAATACCCACCGTTTCGCCCGACTTTATTTCAAGGCTTACATTATCAAGCACATACTTATCACGTTTTCTGCCGTATGAAAAGCAAACATTTTCAAAAGAGACCGAGCCGTCCTTAACCTCGTTTATTGCAAAGGCGGGTGATTTGATATCGCTGTCCTCGGTAAGAATTTCGCAAATTCTGTTTGCAGATGCCTTTGAAATTGTAATCATAACAAATACCATAGAAATCATCATAAGACTGTTAAGTATCTGCATTGCATATGTTACAAGGCTCATAAGCTCGCCCGTGGTAAGTCCGTCGGGTGCACCTGCCGAAAGTACAATAGCCTTAGCACCCATCCACGATATAAAAAGTATGCTTACATACATACAAAACTGCATCAAAGGTCCGTTTAAAGCAAGGAGCTTTTCCGCCCTTGAAAAGTCGGAGTATATACTCTCTGACACATCTTTAAACTTCTTTTTCTCAAAGTTTTCACGGACAAAGGTTTTTACCACCCTTATCCCCCTCAAATTCTCCTGAACGACGCCGTTTAAGCGGTCATAGGTCTTAAAAACACGCTCAAAAGTCGGGTGTGCACTGCTCATTATAAGCCACAAGCCTATTGCGAGAACGGGCACACAGGCAAGGAATATTAGCGACAGATTTGCGTTAATACTGAATGCCGCAAATAGCGAAAACAGCATCATAAAGGGTGCACGTATCGCCATTCTGATTATCATCTGATATGCCATCTGCACGTTATTAACGTCGGTGGTAAGCCTTGTTACAATACTTGCCGTGGAGAATTTGTCTATATTGGAGAAGGCATAATTCTGCACGTTGTAGTACATATCGTGTCTTAAATTCTTTGCAAAACCGCAGGAAGCAACCGCTGCACATTTTCCTGCAATAACACCAAATATCAGGGAAAATATCGAAGCAATTATAAGACCTATGCCGTATTTTGCAAGCACGCCCATATTCCCTGCCTCTATGCCCTTATCTACAAGGTCTGCCATTAAAAGCGGTATTATAACCTCAAGCACAACCTCCAGCGCAACCGTCAGAGATGTCATAACCGATGTAAGTTTATATTCTCTTATACTTTTTGCCAATGTCCTTATCATCTAAAAACCATTCCTTTCGGACACATAAAAATTCACTTTATATTATATCACTGTCATTTTCAATGTCAACGCGGCAGGAGAATAATTTACATAATGTTAAAATTTGCCTTAATGCACATTTTATATCCCAAAATATGCGTCCATTTTTAAAATTATTTACAAATATACTTTTTTTTCTGTTCGGTGTTGTAATCTTTCAAAAAATATTGTATAATTGTAGTAACTGTGAAATGAAAGGGTGAGTACATTATGCTTTTTAAGAACATTGCATATGATGTAAAAGCCGTACTTGAGCGAGACCCTGCAGCAAGAAGTGCCGCAGAAGTATTCTTTCTCTATCCGGGACTCTGGGCTGTTTTATGGCATAGGCCCGCACACTTTCTCTACAAACACAATATGAAATTTTTAGCCAGATGGCTGTCTCAGACGGTAAGGTTCTGGACCGGCATCGAGATACATCCCGGTGCAGTAATCGGAAAAGGACTTTTTATCGATCACGGAATGGGTGTTATTATCGGCGAAACAACAGTTATCGGCGATGACTGTACCATTTATCAGGGCGTAACCTTAGGCGGTACGGGCAAGGAAACAGGCAAGCGTCATCCCACTCTCGGTAACAACGTGATGGTGGGAAGCGGCGCAAAGGTTTTAGGCCCCTTTACCGTCGGAGATAATTCCAAGATTGCCGCAGGTGCGGTAGTTCTTTCGGCAGTGCCGCCCAATTCCACCTGTGTAGGTGTTCCTGCAAGAATTGTTAAATGTGAGGGCTTAAGGGTAAATGCCGACCTTGACCAGATAACCGTTCCCGACCCTGTATCATCACAAATGTGTACTCTTTCTGTGCATATGGCAAATCTTGAGAAAAAGATTAAAGAGCTTGAGGAGAAGTTAAATAATGAGAATATTTAATACAATGACCAGAAAAAAAGAGGAGTTTATCCCTGCCGACAAAAATGAGGTTAAGATGTACTCCTGCGGGCCTACCGTTTACGACTATTTCCATATCGGAAACGCACGTCCGTTCATAATCTTTGATACAATGCGCCGTTATCTTGAATACCGCGGCTACAAGGTTAAGTTTGTGCAGAACTTTACCGACATTGACGATAAGATGATTAACCGTGCAAACAAAGAGGGCATTACTGTAAAAGAGCTTGCAGAACGTTTTATCGGCGAGTACTTTACCGATGCAAAAGCGCTCGGCATAAAAGAGGCAACCGTTCATCCGAGGGCGACAGAGAATATTGATGCAATTATCGAGATTATCAAGAAGCTTGAGGACAGAGGCTTTGCCTACAATGTTGACGGAAACGTATATTTCCGCACCAAGAAGTTTGACGAATACGGCAAGCTTTCAAAGCAGCCTTTGGAGGATTTGGAGGCAGGTGCAAGAATTGACATAAGCGAGCAGAAGGAAGATGCTATGGACTTTGCTCTCTGGAAAGCTCAAAAGGAGGGCGAACCTGCATGGGAAAGCCCTTGGGGTATGGGCCGTCCGGGCTGGCATATTGAATGTTCGGCTATGGCTAACAAGTACCTCGGCGAGACTATCGACCTTCACTCAGGCGGTCAGGATTTAATATTCCCGCATCACGAAAACGAGATTGCGCAGTCGGAGTGTGCCAACTGCAAGACCTTTGCAAGATACTGGATGCACAACGGCTACATCAATATTAACAACCAAAAAATGAGTAAATCTCTCGGCAACTTCTTTACTGTAAGGGATATTTCCAAGAAGTATGACCACGAGATTATACGTTTCTTTATGCTTTCAGCCCACTATCGTAATCCCGTCAACTTCAGCGACGAGCTTATGGAGCAGGCAAAGTCGGCAGTTGAGCGTGTTTACACCTGTATCGAGAACCTTGAGTTCCTCAAAAACAGTGCAAAAGACCGCACAATAACAGATGCAGAAACAGCATATCTTGCAGAGCTTGAAACTATCCGACAGAAGTTTATTGACGCAATGGACGACGACTTAAATACCGCAGATGCCGAGGCAGCGATTTTTGATATAGTTTATTTAGCAAACACAAAGCTATCAAAGGACGGCGACAACGCAGTTGAGGTTATCGAAAAGACTCTTGCACTTATTGACGAATTAGGCGGAGTTTTGGGACTTTTTACAAAGAGAGAAACCAAGGCTGCTCCCGAGGAGATTGACGCACTTATCGAAGCGAGAGCAAAGGCAAGAGCGGAAAAGAACTGGGCAGAGGCTGACGCAATCCGCGACAAGCTGAAGGAAATGAATATTGAGTTAAAGGATACACCAGCCGGTGTAAAATGGTCATATATAAAATGAGTATGAAAAGAGCGTGCGATTATTCGCCGTTAGTCCTTGCCTATATAGGCGACAGTGTGTACGAGCAGTATGTGAGATGCCGTATTGTAACCGAGCATCCCGATATGCCGGCACACAAGCTACATAAAGCTGCAATACATTATGTAAGTGCCGAGGCCCAAAGCCGCAGTATAGGCAATATTGAAGAAATGCTTACAGAGGAGGAGCTTGCCGTTTACAAGCGTGGCAGGAATGCAAAATCCCCCACCTCAGCAAAGAATGCGTCAATAACCGACTATCGCCGTGCGACAGGGTTTGAGGCTCTCGTGGGCTACCTTTTCTTCAATAATAGCAAAGACAGACTTGATGCTGTTATGAAGGCAGCCTTTGAACATTCGATGGAATTACAATAACAGAAAGGAAAAATAAATGATGGACACAAAGAAAAGACTCGAGCTTGCGATAACCGCAAATAAGGTCAGAAAGAACGCACTTACAGGTGTGTACAATGCGGCATCCGGACATCCGGGCGGTTCACTGTCAATAGCAGACCTTTTGACACTCCTTTACTTTGAGGTAATGAATATTGACCCGAAAAATCCGAAAAATCCCGACAGAGACAGATTTGTACTTTCTAAAGGACATACTGCACCTGCGCTCTACAGCGTGCTTGCAGAGAGAGGCTTCTTTCCGGCGGAGGATATTAAAACACTTAGAAATATCGACAGTTATCTTCAAGGGCATCCAGATATGAACAAGGTTCCGGGCGTTGATATGTCAACAGGCTCACTCGGTCAGGGAGTTTCTGCTGCAGGCGGTATGGCACTTGCTGCAAAGCTTGACAACAAGGATTACAGAGTATATACAGT
>JAZROS010000045.1:0-2661 GCA_045648825.1 Clostridia bacterium
CTGCATTTCGGGCGCTTTATCTATATGGTAAACAGGAATATTTGTGCGGGTTTTGATTGTATCGGGGTCTCGTCTTGTAAAAAGTGCCGCGAGCTCCATATCGTTACTTGCGCTCACAGCTGCCTCTACGCCTTTGCCGAGGTTGCCGTAGCCGACAATACCAATCCTGATTTTCATTCCGCATCATCCTTCCATAATCTTAAAAAATACTATTCTTATAATGCCACAAAACTGTGAAAATTTCAAGTAGCAAAGCATAATTTCTACAAATACTACAAACATTTTTTTTCAAAAAGCACCGCTACTGTGAAAAATTAAAACAGAGACATGCTAAAATACATCTCTCTGCAGTTTTTTAAAATCTAAAATCACGCATTCCGCCCTCCATATCAAAGAGGTGCTGCTTTGCAATTTCTTTAACCTTTTCATTTGTAATTTTTTCGATTTCGCGCTTTATAACCTCTGCACCCTTCTCCTTGGTATCATCCGATGCGTAGTCCTCTAAGTATTCCTTTAAGGTCATAAGTGCATTCGGCTGACAACAGTTTACAATCTGCCCCGATTTTACGAGCGACATAAAGCGGTCTCCTGTTCTGCCCTCACGGTAGCAGGCTGTACAGAAGCTGGGGATATAACCGAGGGACAAGAGCCAGTTCACAATCTCGTCAAGAGTTCTTCTGTCCTCAACATCAAACTGTGCTGAGTTTTCCTCCTCGCCCTCGTCTGCATAACCGCCGACACTTGTTCTTGAACCGCCACTAATCTGTGATACACCAAGCTCTAAAACGCGTTCTCTTGTCTTTTTGGACTCTCTTGTGGAAATAATCATACCTGTGTAGGGTACAGCAATTCTCAATACTGCCACAATCTTTGCAAAGGTATCATCATCTATTGCATTGTTAAAATCATCGGGGTTAATATCCTCTGCAGGACGAATTCTCGGAAGACTTATTGTATGAGGACCTACTCCGCAGGAAGCCTCTAAATGCTCTGCGTGCATTAAAAGTCCTACAAAATCGTATCTGTAAAGGTTAAGACCGAACAAAACTCCGCAGCCGACATCGTCTATGCCGCCCTCCATTGCTCTGTCCATTGCCTCTGTGTGATATGCGTAGTTACTTTTTGGACCTGTGGGGTGCAATTCTTCATAAGCCTTTTTATTGTAAGTTTCCTGAAAAAGTATATATGTGCCTATTCCTGCATCTTTGAGCTTTCGGTAATCCTCTACGGTGGTTGCGGCAATGTTTACATTGACACGTCTTATAGCACCGTTTTTGTGCTTGATGGAATAGATTGTTTTAATGCTGTCTAAAAGGTACTCGATTGGGTTGTTGACAGGGTCCTCGCCCATTTCGAGTGCCAAACGCTTGTGTCCCATATCCTGAAGTGCAATTACCTCACGTTCAATTTCTTCCTGTGTAAGCTTTTTGCGGCAGATATGCTTGTTTTTGTAATGATACGGGCAATAGGTACAACCGTTTACGCAGTAGTTTGAAAGATACAACGGTGCAAACATAACAATTCTGTTGCCGTAAAATTTTTCCTTGATTTCCTTTGCCAAGGAAAACATTTTCTCGTTAAGCTCAGGGATGTCGCAATCCAATAAAACCGCAGCCTCTCTGTGAGATAAGCCCTTGCAGTCCCTTGCGCGTTCTATAAGACCTTCTATAAGCTCTTTATTTGACTTATTTGCTTCGGCATAGGCGAGAGTATCAAGTATTTCCTCGTCCGAAATAAACTCCTCTGCTTTTTTAGACATTATATCGTACATAGTAAAAAATCCTTTCTTCTATGGTTCAAATTATGATACCACAAAAGAAAGGATATGTATGTTGCAACTGCAACATTTACTGTAAAAACTTGAAACGATTGCCCTTAAAGCTTATTATGCTCTCTTTTTGCATTCTTGAAAGCTCACGGGAGAGGGCACTTCGTTCAACTCCTAAATAGCTTGCCATATCCTGACGGCTCAGGGGGATAATTATTTTATCCTTTTCGCCGTGCTCGGACATAAGAGAAATGTAAGCTATAACCTTTTCGCGAATGGTCTTTTTAGAGAGAATTTGTATACGATCATTCATACTTAGACACTTCAAGGCAACAGCCTTTATAAAATTGGCGATAATTTTGGTGTGCAAGGGAGTATCGGCAATATTCTGACGAATGGGAGCGGCTTTTAGCCAGACGACAACGGTATCCTCGGTTGCGGTTGCATAGATGGGACTTTCAGCATTTGCGGTAACTGCAAGAGATTCTGCAAACATATCGCCTTTGCCGACGGTTGCCATAATCATCTGGTTGCCGTTAATATCATCTAAGGAAATTTGAACAGTACCTTTGGTTATAACACCGAACTCTGTTATTTCGCTGCCAAGAGTTATTAGGGTCTGACCTTTTTTGTATCGTTTTTCACGGGCGGAAAGATAGGAAAGAGCATCGTCAAGCTCTTTTTCTGATAAACCACCGAATATATATGCCTTTGATAGCAGTGTCTTGTCCATAAGCTTCACCTCTTATCCTATTTTATCAAATTCCCGTTAAACTTTCAATCATATTGACAAAAAAAGTAATATATTATATAATTACTTTGTATGTTTATATTCCTATGAGGTGTGATAAATGATTAGAAAAGCATTGATTTCAAATATATACGAAGCGGCA
>JAZROS010000046.1:0-1520 GCA_045648825.1 Clostridia bacterium
GGTGAGCACGGCGGTGACCCCGTTTCTGTTGAGTTCTGCCACAAGATTGGCCTCGACTATGTATCTTGCTCTCCCTTCCGCGTGCCGATCGCACGTCTCGCCGCCGCACAGGCTGCTATAAAGGAAAGCAAGTAATTGCTGACTTTATAAAACAATCAATCCCCACCGAGCAATCGGTGGGGATTTTTATTATTTCTCTAAAACAGCTATTCTATTTTCAATCAAGTTTTCAAGAGCTTCTTTCATATCGTCAGGCATATAAGATTCTCTGCACATAGTGATATATTTATCCTTAAGCTTAACGATTTTCTCAATCATCTTTTCTGCGGCTTTATCCGCAATGCCAATCGTTTCAGCAAAGACAATGAAATCTTTTCTACGAATATTCTGCTTTTTGCCGTTGATGGTCAACGCTAACTGTTCCACATCGGCGGGAATAACCACGTTAGTGGAAAGCATATCATAAGCGGCGGATAAGATATATTCGTTGCTTTTTTCTGCGGTTTCAATAAGCGAGAAATTTTTAAGGTGCATATCCGAGTTGCCGACCGCAAAAGAGAAAACAATCCTTAAAAACATTTGCGAAAGTGCAAGTGCCTTGTTGGATGCATAGGTTGAAATAACTTTACCGCAACGTTCATAAGAACCACGATACTTGTCTTCGGTAAGTCTTCCGTCAAGCTGACAAAAATCTTCCATCGCAAGCATTTGTCCATTCAAGCGGTCGATACGTTTCGTGATATAAGCATAAGCATTGTCCTGAGACGGTAAGCGAAGCAAAGCAAAGGGAACTGTTTTGATGCCGCTTGCTTCTGCCATTTGCATAACAAGATATTCCATTTCAGGCAAAGCAACATATTCGTCGGTTTGAGGCTTTAAAATATATCCCGTAGGATAATTCACAAGGGTTAAACGAGGGGTATCCTCTTGTGATAAATGCAGCGACAATTTTTTTTGCACACCAGGCACAGTAAAACCTTTATTGGTATTATCTATGGCAATTTGATTTAAAACGTCTTTCGAAACGTCAATATCGGGGAACTTAGTTGTTCCAAAGAAGGATTTTATACAGGACGAGTGCCAACCATACTCATTTTCGGTGCGGAGTATTTTTCCGCAGCACAAACAACGGCTCATTCCTTTGCCCCCTTTATTTGAACGTTACCTATTGGGTCTTTGCAAGCGACAAGCAATAATCCAAAACGGTCTTTGCGGTCAATTTTCCAGTTTCGGCTAACTATATCAAGTAGCCAACCTTCAGGAATAAGACCATCAAAAAAAGCGAAAAGCGTTTTAGAGGTGTATTGTCGCGCTTGAATTGGCAGGGTTAAACTTACAGCGGTCGGATTTTCACTTTCAAGATAATCGTTATCATAAGCAAACGAATATCCGAAATCAGTTTCCTTCAAGGTTCCTGCAAAGGTTTCCCGTACATATACATACGCTGTTCTGTATGCTTCCATTAGTCATCCTTCCTTCCGGGAACTGCCTTCATGCCAAACATTGAAAGAGCTTGATTC
>JAZROS010000047.1:0-1808 GCA_045648825.1 Clostridia bacterium
CCTGCAGCACTTTTAACGGCCGTGAGTGCCTCTATGTCAGATGGCGGAAAGGATATTATGCCCAGAATTGCGGTTACAGCATTTAAAAAATATTCTATGGCTGCCAATGCTGTATGCTATTTTGCAAGACATATGTAAAATTCACCAAAACACGCAAAGAAAAAAATTATAATTTTGGTATAAGATTAGTTGACAAATATATGGTTGATGTGGTAGAATATACTTTAATGAAAGTACAAATGTTTTTCTGTCAAGGATAAATGGAGGTAAATTAGCTATGGATTCTGCATTTATTTTGGTAGACAGAGCTGTTGCTCCTGATGTACTTGTAAAGGTTGTTGATGCTAAGGAAAAGCTTTCCTCAGGGAGATACAAAACCATTAACGAAGCATTAAATGCGGCAAATATCAGCCGAAGTGCTTTTTATAAGTACAAAAATCACGTCTTTTCACATTCAAAGTTTGATGCGGAGCAGATTGTAACGCTGTTTTTCACACTTGATGACGTGCCGGGGATTTTGTCCGACCTTCTGATACTTCTTTCAGCAGGCGGTGCAAATATTCTGACAATAAATCAGAATATTCCGGTCAATAACAGCGCGAATGTTACTGTTTCTATGAGAACAGATAATATGACCGCAGGACTTGACGAAATGATTAAAAGGCTAAAAAGTGTTGACGGAGTAAACAAGATAGAGTTACTGTCTATGTAAAACAATACGAAAGGGATATTTTAAAATGGCAAAGATTGCAATTTTAGGCTACGGCACTGTAGGTAGCGGAGTTTATGACATTTTTAACGAAAGCAGCTTTTCTAAAAAGACAGGAGAGGAAATCGAAGTAAAAAGAATACTTGATATTCGTGATTTTCCCGACCATCCCGAAAAGCAGCTTTTCACAAAGAATTTTGATGATATTTTGAATGATGCTGAAATATCTGTTGTGGCGGAAACAATGGGCGGACTTCACCCTGCATATGAGTTTACAAAAGCTCTTCTTGAGGCTGGAAAGAGTGTTACAACATCTAATAAGGAGCTTGTTGCAACATATGGTCCTGAGCTTTTGGAGATTGCTGCTAATAAGGGTGTAAGATATATGTTTGAGGCATCTGTTGGCGGCGGTATTCCTATTATAAGACCGCTTGCTTCCTGCTTGCAGGCAAACAAAATTGAGAGAATTGCAGGTATTTTAAACGGTACAACAAACTTTATTTTGTCCGAGATGATTGACAAGGGCAGTGAGTTTGAAGACGCGCTTGCCGATGCTCAGCAAAGAGGCTATGCAGAGCGTAATCCTGCTGCAGATATTGAAGGCCACGATGCTTGCCGTAAGATTGCAATTTTGTCGTCTATGGCAACAGGCTGTTTTGTTGATTACAGCAATATCCCGACTGAAGGTATCTGTGATATATCCCTTAAAGATGTAAAATACGCAGAAAAGCTTGGTGCTGCAATTAAGCTTATAGGCTATTCGGAGCAGATGGAAGACGGCACACTTTATGCGTGTGTAGCACCTATGCTTGTTGATAAGTCAATTCCGCTGTCAAGCGTATGCGATGTCTTTAACGCAGTTATGGTAAGGGGTAATTACTTAGGCGATGCAATGTTCTATGGCAGAGGCGCAGGTAAGGAAGCAACTGCAAGTGCGGTTTCTGCGGATGTTATTGACATAGTAAAGAATGGCAAAGCAAGCTACCCGCTTCTTTGGGAAACAGACAAAATTCAAATGATGCCGACTGAGGATAAAGAGTGGTCCTACTTCGTTAGAACATCGGCAGATAAAGCTCAGGTAAATGCGGTATTCGGCAAT
>JAZROS010000048.1:0-1545 GCA_045648825.1 Clostridia bacterium
TCATATGCCTTGTCGGTGTATGCTACGTCATTGTATGCAAATGCCGTTACCGAGGTAAGCATTGTTGCCAAAGCAAGCAACAGTGCTAAAATTTTCTTTATGTTTCGCATTTTGTTTCTCCTTGTATTTATTCTGAGCGAAGTGCTTCGATTGGATTAAGCCGTGCTGCACGGCGCGCCGGTGCAATTCCGAAAAAAACACCTATAACAATCGAAAAGCCAAAGCTAAGCATTACCATATCGGGCTGTACAACCGATTGTATGGAAATTATATTTCCAACCAGATTGGCTATAATTATCCCGAATATGATACCCGCTATTCCGCCAAGTCCCGAAAGTACTATAGACTCTATCAGAAACTGCAGCAGAATATCGGTTGTCCTTGCTCCTATTGCCTTTCTGATACCGATTTCACGCGTTCTTTCGCTTACCGTTACCGTCATAATATTCATAATGCCGATACCGCCGACAATAAGCGAAATTGCCGCAATACCTGCAAGCATAGTTGTCATAGTCCCCATCATCTCGTCAAGTGTATCTATTATTTCCGCCACGGACGTAACCATAAAGCCTGTATCCGTTCCGAGCTTCTTTGTGATAAAGTTTTTAAGTGCCGATACTGCCTTATCGACGCTATCCTCAGATGCGGCTGCAAAATAGAAGGTTGAGATTTTTGCATTCTTTAAAAACCTTATTGCCGTTGTGTACGGAATTGTTACCTTATTATCTTTAGAATTTTCCGACGAGTCGCCTGTTTCCTCATAACAGCCTACTATTGTAAATTGTCTGCCGTTTAGTTTAATTGTCTCTCCTACGGGGTCTAAACCACCGAACAGCTCCTCTTTTATGTAGCTTCCTACAACACAGTTATATTTGCGGTTACTGATATCACTATCAGAGATAAATCTTCCGCTCGAAAGCTCAGCAGCATTTGGTTGTATCTCAGGATAGCTGCTGTCATATGCACTAAGAGATGTAGAAAAATTTGTTCTTCCCGATTTTGCCGTTACATTTGAGCTTAAGGTTGGCGACATAGCCGACACAAGCTCTGGGTTTTTCTCTAAAAACTCTCTCATATCTTCTATATCAATCGTACGGGTACTGTTCCTCTGAAACATCATACTGACAGTGATAGTCTTCGTTCCCATCTCAGCCATAGAATCGCTTATAACCTTTGTAGCACCGCCGCCTATACCCGTAAGGATTATAACCGACGCAACACCGATTATGATACCGAGCATTGTAAGGGCAGACCTGCCTTTATTGCCAAGTATGCTCTTCATCGACATTTTAAAGGACTGTAATATCTTTCCCATTACACTTCGCCCCCAATCCCTTTGTCAAGGTCGGCTTTTTTAGCACCGTCATTGATGTTTTCTGCAGTAGCACGGTCCTCTCTGTTATCAATATCGCTTGTGATTTTACCGTCGTGTATGGATACAATCCTCTCCGCCTGCTTTGCAATTCCGAGGTCGTGAGTGATAATTACTATTGTATTACCCTCTTTATGCAGGTCGTGGAGCATTTGCATAATCTCAATGCCTGA
>JAZROS010000049.1:0-4577 GCA_045648825.1 Clostridia bacterium
AATGTCAGGGTCATCATCAAATATGCAACAGGTAACAACCTTATCACCTACATTAAGAGGTTTACCTGCGCTGTCCTTTTTAACATTCTTACCCATCTTAACTATTTCGCCTGTACCCTCGTGTCCGAGAACAACAGGAATGAGGCCAAACGGGTCTCTCTTAAACTCATGAGCATCTGTACCGCAAATTCCGCAACCTTCAACCTTCACAAGAATATCATCGTCGCCAAGCTCAGGAATTGGAAATTCTTTAATCTCATATTTTTCCAAAGCTGTAAGCATTGCTACACGGCTCTTTGCCGGAATCGCACCGCCTGATGCTTTCTGTGGAACAGGTGCGCCCTTCATTTCTTGAAGAACCTGTTTTACAATCTGTTCAACGTCTTTTGAATTGATGTTCATAACATTTTTCCTCCTATATAAATTTAATTGTTTATTGGTTTAAATAGGATATAAGCTCATTAACACCAAAACCTGTTACTGAGTCTATCCTAAATACTTTCCTGCAACCGCTTAATCTAAGCCAGTTTTCCGCTCTGTCAGGGTTTGCACCTTCCTCCTCGGCTTTTGTTACAATCCCTATCACCTCACGATTAACCATACAGGTTACGCACGGCGGAAATAATGAATACGGCTCAGTTGCACTTATAAGCAACCCTACCATATCAGCCTCATAGGAATATAATGCAAGCGCTCTGCCCAAATGATGCGTCTGTGCATATTCTCCGGGAGTGTCAATAAGACAGTTTTCAAATTTTATGTACTGTGTTTTATCATAACTGATTTCTTCACCACGCAGTACTTGTGTGAGAGTTGTCTTACCACTCTCGCTTCTACCCATCAAAATCAGCTTTTTCATTATGTTTTGGTTATTGGGCAGACGGTAAATCCTAATATATCACGACAGTAATCAACCAATGCAGTAAGTGATGCTGTAACATCGGATACCGTTCCCGTTACAATAAGTGTACCGCTGAAACGGTCAACAAAGCCAAGCTCTGCACCAGATGATTTTATTGCAATATCTCCAGCAATAATTGCAGTTTCTGCAGGCGACATCGTAACAATACCAATAGCAGTCCTCGCATAGTCAACAGCAGGGTCAAGACCGAGCTTTTTATAAAGAATGTCGTCAGGATTTGCAATAATATGAGCTATGGTAATCTGTTTTCCTGGTACAAGCTCCTGAACAATTCTAAGCTTATCCTGAAGTGAAATTTCATTACTCATAATCTTAACCTCCAATCTGGCATTTTAAGCCGTAGCTTTCGGCAACAGCTTTTAACTTATTAATATGTTCATCTGTCGGAGAGGGTAAATCCCCCATCAGATATTCTCTGTTTAGTCCATCATATTTGTCCTTACCGAACCTATGATACGGCAAAAGATTTATCTCTTTTACCCCTTTTAATGATGAAGCAAACTTTGCTATATCTGCAATTTCCGCCTCAGTATCATTAAAGGTTGGTATAACGGGAACGCGTATAACAAGTTTTGATGCGTTTTCGGCAATTTTTATCGCATTTCCCAAGATAATATCGTTGGGCTGTCCGGTAAATTCCTTATGTTTTGCACTGTCTGTATGCTTTATATCCATAAGCACAGTATCAATGTAAGGGAGCATCTTTTCAATAATATCGTAAGACGCAAAACCTGTAGTTTCAACAGCTGTATTTATAGCCGATTCCTTGGCACATCTTAAGAGTGCATAGGCAAAATCGCTTTGGCAAAGCATCTCTCCGCCCGATAATGTCATACCTCCGCCAGACCGCCTGTAATATGGCATATCCTGCTTTACTATCTTCAAAACATCTGCAACGGTAATATCCTTACCCACGGTTTTCTCTTTGCCGTTTTGCAGCATTTTCTGAATTTCAAAGCTTTGCGATTCGGGATTGCAACACCACTTACATCTTAATGCACAACCTTTTAAGAAAATAATCGTTCTTATTCCGGGGCCGTCATGCACAGAGAACTTCTGAATATCGAAAATCCTTCCGGACACATTCAAATAATCAGTCATACTCTATTAAAAGCCTCCCTGCTCTGTTCTGTTTATAATGTCATCCTGCAAGGACTTTGAAAGTGTTGTAAAGAGTGCACTGTAACCCGCAACACGAACAACAAGGTTTTTGTAGTTTTCGGGATGAAGCTGAGCATCTCTTAATGTCTCTCTGCTTACTACATTAAACTGCATATGCATGCCCTTCTGGTCGAAGAACGCACGGATAAGTGAGATAAATCCTTCAATACCTGATGCACCTTTAAGTGCAGATGGATGGAACTTCATATTAAAGAGTGTTCCATTAGATGCTATTCCGTGGTCCAGCTTAGCAACAGAGTTAGCTGCAGCTGTAGGACCGCTTACATCGCTGCCCGCAACCGGAGAAACACCGTCTGCAATAGGTGTACCTGCAAGTCTGCCGTCTGGTGTCGCACCTGTCTGTAAGCCTAAAGGCACGTTTGCTGAAACAGGATACAAGCCTGCGTGATATTTACCGCCTCTTGGGTTAGTATATTTTTCAACAGGCTTTGTGTATGTGTAGGCAGCTTCTCTGCCATACATATCCACTTCGTCTATGTCATTACCAAACTTAGGCAACGACTTAATTCTCTCAAGCAAGCTCTGGTATTGCTTCTGTTTAGCAGGCTCTATATTATTTTCCTTTATCTGCATAAAGATTTCTGCAACCTGATTTTCGTTTACCTGATAACCTTGCTCAGCAATAGACTTTACAACACCTACTGTAAGACTCTTTGCATAAGCATCTGTATGCGGCATACCGAAGTTGTTGCGGATTGCATCAGCATACTCATTGAGTGTTACTGTCTTTGTTTTATAAACTAACTGGTCGATTGCATAAAGTGCATCTGCTACGTTTGCTATACCAAATCCCTGAGGTCCGGTAAAGTTGTATATAGCACCGCCTTCCTGTGCAGATTTACCTCTACCTATACAGTCATCAAGCATTGATGATAGGTATGGCAGCGGACAACGTTCCGCATGTGCAACATCAATAGCATTATCAGCATTTACCATAAGCTTGATAGTGTATTCCATCTGCTTTTTATATGCATTAAAGAACTTATCATATGTATCAAGCTCTGAAAGCTCACCGGTCTTAAGTCCTACCTGTACTCCGTTATCAACACCATTTGAGAATACAAGCTCCATAGGTCTTAGCATATTAAAGAATGCAGCATCGTGCCAGCCATCTGTTTTACCGCCCTTCTGTGGCTCAACACAACCTATAACGCAGTAATCTCTTGCATCTTCAAGAGCAAGTCCTCTTGAAATAAGTGCAGGAATGATAATCTCATCATTGTAGTACGCAGGAAGACCTATTCCTGTCTTTGTAAGCTCTGCTGCCTTAACCAAAAGGTCATGCGGCGTTCCGTTCCATACTCTCATAGAAAGCGACGGCTGCGGGAGATTAACGTGCATAGAAGCACTTATACACATATATGACAAGTCGTTTGTTGCATCCATACCATTCTTATCCTGACCGCCGACAATGAGGTTCTGGAACATACTGTATCCGGCAAAACCCTCTGCTGACAGAGCATCACGGCATTTATTAAGACTGTTAAGCTTTACCCATACACAATCGATAAGCTCCTGCGCCTGTTCTCTTGTAAGCTTTCCGCTGTCAATATCCTTCTTATAATAAGGATACATATACTGATCAAAACGTCCCGGAGAAACAGAGTGTCCGCTTGACTCGGTCTGAATCAAAAGTTGTATAAACCAGAATGCCTGACATGCCTCATGGAAGCTTTCTGCAGGATTAGCAGGTACCTTTGCACATATCTCGGCGATTGTCAAAAGTTCTTCTCTGCGTGTAATATCTGTACATTCTGCCGCCATCTTTCGTGCAGTCTCCGAATAACGTGTTGCAAAAATGATTGCAGCCTCGCACGACTCCATAACAGATGTAAGAAAATAATAACGACTCTGGTAATCATCATCATAAATATTACATTTGTCTCTTTCAGTCTTAGCCTGCTCATAAATACCCTTGTAGCCTATTCTGAGTACCTTTGCATAATCAGCATTTACATGGCCAATACCGTTATAAAAATAGTTTCCTACTGTAAATATATTGTGCTCAATAGCGGTTAATGTTTCAGGTGCCATATAGGAAGTTGCCAACTCACTTGTAGTTCTTCCCTGCCAATATTTATGTACTTCTCTGAGCTTATTTGCTGTTTCATCAGAAATATAGAACGGGTCAGCACTACGGGTTGCAACAGTATCAAATTCTTCCTCAAGCCATTTATTAGAAAACTCAGGGAATGTAGGACAACCTCTGCGTGCCACGCAGTTGCATCCGACAACAAGCTCATCATCACGAATAACTACGGGGAGTTTTTCTGCAAGAGCCTTAAATGCTCTTGACTTTCTTATATATAACGGAAGCTCCTCTGTATTCTTAAAACTTTCAGTTATTATTTCAGCACGAGTTGACTCAATGGTCGGAGTGCCTGAATACAGGTCATCTATAAGCTTCTGAATACGCTTTGTTTTTGGAATTTCAGCAGTATAAACCTTCTTCATCTTAAATCCCTCCTATTGT
>JAZROS010000050.1:0-4100 GCA_045648825.1 Clostridia bacterium
GGAGGTGGTCAGATTTCATCTTTGATAAAATCATTATACCATATCGGTAATTTCATTTCAAGATTTCTTAAAAAGTCCACAGCAGAAAAGACGGCTTATGCCGTCTTTTTAGTTTCCCGTCCGTTCTTCTGAAATCATATCTTTTATTGAAGCAAGCCGCTCACACAGTGCGGTATAACGTGTATGCTGGGCATTGTTCATAACCATTCTTTTTACTTCCTCACTTCTCCCCACAATTACCACCATATCCCTTGCCCTTGTAACTGCAGTATAAAGGAGATTTCTATACATTAGCATCGGTGCATAGCTTGAAATTGGCAGTATAACCACAGGGAACTCACTCCCCTGACTCTTATGCACCGTAACTGCATATGCTAATTCAAGGCGGTCAAGGTTGGTAAAGGGATACTCTACCTCTCTGTCATCAAAGATAATAGTCATTATCTTATCCTTTAATGACATACTCTCGATAATACCCATATCACCGTTAAAAATTCCCGTTCCGACCTCGCCGTTTTCTCTTGTCCAAATAATATCATAGTCATTTTTTATCTGCATAACCTTATCACCCACACGAAAAACGGTGTTTCCGTAACGGTACTCGGTTTTTAGCATATCGGGCGGATTCATCGCAAACTGCAGTTCCTTATTTATGGCAACTGTACCTGCAGGTCCTTTTTTGGACGGGGACAATACCTGAATTTTTGAAATCGGGTCTAAGCCGTAGCTCCTTGGCAGGCGGACTTTATAAAGCTCTGTTACCGTCTGCGTTATTATATCGGGTGAGCGACGGCTTAAAAAGAAGAAATCCTTATCTTTACAGTTTAAAATCGGCATCTCGCCGTGGTTTATACTGTGTGCGTTCATTACTATAAGACTTTCCTGTGCCTGACGGAATATGTGTTTTAAAGAAATGGTCTTAACTGCTCCAGAGGCTATTATATCCCTTAAAACATTACCCGGTCCAACCGAGGGCAGCTGGTCTGCATCACCGCAGAGTATCAGCTTTGCACCCGGCTTAATTGCCCTTAAAAGTGCATTGGCAAGCTGAATATCTATCATACTTGCCTCGTCAACTATTATAACATCTGCCTCCAGAGGATTAGCTTCATCATAGGTGAATTTTGCCTCCTCATCGGACGGCTTCATACCAAGCAGGCGATGTACTGTTTTTGCCTCAAAACCCGTTACTGCACTCATTCTTTTAGCCGCTCTGCCCGTAGGTGCTGCAAGGGCTATCTCTTGTGCTAAAGAGTGCATTACGGAAATTATCGTTTTTATAATCGTAGTCTTTCCCGTTCCCGGGCCGCCCGTTATCACCATACACGAGTTTTCAGCTGCAGTAATAACCGCCGCTTTTTGTTCTTCCGCAAGAGTGATTTTTTCACGTTCTTCTGTTTCGGCTATTATTCTTTCCACATCTTCAATTTCCGGCATATATTTAGGTAGCGACATCGACATTGACGCAAGCCGTCTTGCTACATAGTTTTCGGCAGAATAGAAAACCGCGAGGCTCACACGTCTGCCTTCTTGGTACTCCTCGGCATATACATTATGCGAAAGCACAAGTGCAGAAATGCCGTCTGCCGCTTCTTCTTCGGTTATGTCAAGCCTTTTTGCTGCAATTTCAATCAATGATTTTTCCTCTAAATAGGTATGTCCCGCCGTAAATGCCGCATCAAGCAGGAGATATTTAATTCCGTGCTTTATACGGATTGGACTGTTTTTCGGCATACCCTGAAAAAATGCAATCTCGTCAGAGGTCTTAAAACCAATACCGTCCACCATATCGGACAAAATATATGGATTATCCTTAATCCTCTCTACCGCATTTCTTCCCAGCACCTTTTGAACACGCATCGCTACCGATGCTCCGATATTAAACTGCTGCAGGTACATAACTATCCCCTGCATAGACTGTAGTTCTAAAAATGCCGTGCTTATTTTTTCGGCACGTTTGGGGGAAATACCACGGATTTCAGCAAGACGGGCAGGCTTGTTTAGCATTATCTCCAAAGTCTCAGACCCAAAATGAGCAACAAGATTTTTAGCTGTTGCTTCGCCTATTCCGGGCACTATACCTGATGACAAATACTTTAGAATTGCTGTTTCGTCGGTCGGGAGTAGGGTTTCGTAGCTTTCTGTCTTAAACTGCTCACCATAGTCGGGATGCTCCACCCACTCGCCCGTAAGCTGTACACTTTCACCCACGCTTAAATAGGGCATATATCCTGTTGCAGTAAATATGCCCTCATCTTCGTTTTCAATTTCGCATACGGTGTAGCCGTTATCGGGATTTTGGTATATAATCTCGGTAACCGTGCCGACAATTCTTATCTCTTCCATCTTCTACTCCGCTATCACACATACCATTCCATCTTCAAGGCCTTCAATATCTGCACCGAGCTCCTTTATGTGTGTAATGTAATCTGTCATTTCCTTTGTGATTTTCTCGCCATAGCATAGGAGTGCAATCCCCGGTGGATATGCGGCTATATTTGTCCTTACAATTCTGCCGACCGCACTCTCAAGCGAAACAAATTCATACTCCGACCGAAATGCTTCTCTCGGCGACATTACCCTCTCCGGCAGGCAGGGCATTTTAAAAGCACCTGCTATCGACTCCGCTCTTTCTTCTAAAAGCTCCTCTACCCTATTAAAAAGCGAGTCTATATCGCCTTTTGTATTAGATATCGTTGCGATGCAGACTACATTAAACTTATCCGACATTTCAACATCTATATTGTATTTTCCCCTTAAAATTTCCTCTGCCTCATAACCCGTCAGGTCGTAGTTCCCAAAGCCGAATACAATTCTTGCAGGGTCTGTTTCACCTATTGGGTATATAACTCTTGTTCTTGTTTTAAGTTCCTGTTTCTTAAGACTTATATACTCCGAAAGCTCGCACCATTCTCTGCCCGAAAGCTCCTCCACCGCCATTTCCGCCGATGCAACTATCGGGTAGGACGGACTTGATGTGGCAACCATTGTAGTAAGTGCACGAACTGTTTGTGTCTTTATAATATTACTTTTTATGTGCAAAAGTGCCGCCTGATTTAGTGCGTTTAATGTCTTATGTGCACTCTGCACCGCCATATCCGCACCGCATTTTATTGCGCCCTTTGGCATACCGTCTGCCGCAAAATGTGCGCCGTGTGCCTCATCTACCAAAAGGGGAATATTATAGCTGTGGCAAACCTTGGAAATAGCCTCAACATCGGCAATATGTCCGTAATAGTCAGGTGAGGTTATCATTACCGCATCTATTCCCGATGAAACCTTTAAGATTTTTTCTATTGCTTCTGCTCTTGGCGGCATAGGAACATTAAGACCAAAATCAAGCTCCTGCGGTATAAATTCCACCTCAAAGCCTGCTAAAACAGCACAGTTTATGACCGAGCGATGACAGGTACGGTTGACCAGCAGTCTGCCGCCTTTTACGGCACTGTGAAGCATAATATGCACGCCCTCGGTAGAGCCGCCGGTTAAGAAAAAGCTTTCATCACTTCCGTAAATATCCGAGAGCCGTTTTTGTGCGGCTTTGATAACCGATTTTGGTGCGTGCAAGTTCTCCGTATCAGAAAGCTCGGTTACATCTATTTGGGCAATATGATTTTTAAACTCGTCTAAAAGCCCTGCTCCGCCCTTATGTCCGGGCATAGCAAAGCTGATACGGTTCTTTTTTGCATATGTCAAAAGATGTTTAAAAAGTGTACTCATAGCTATCAGTCCTTATACTCAATAGAGTCTAAAGTGCCTCTGAAATTACGTTTTACAAGCTCAATATATTCTTTTCTGAGTTCCGCCTGCTCTGCTTTTTCTTCTTCGCTCAAGCCCTCCGCCTTTGACTTGCGGTAAAGCTCACCTATTCTGTCAAGCTTAGCCTTGTCCATAATATAAATCTCCTCTACAAAGTATAATTTAATTATACACCCTATTCCCACAAATTTCAACTCTACAAACAAAACAAAACGGCTTAAATTTAAGCCGTTTTGTTTATTACATTCAGTTTATTTCGTTTTCGTCAACCTCATAGCCCTCGACAGTTATACCTACGTCCTTATACGCACGCATACCTGTACCTGCAGGAATGAGTTTAC
>JAZROS010000051.1:0-5830 GCA_045648825.1 Clostridia bacterium
CTCGTATGGGATTTTCGCATCATCAAGAATATCTGTTACTTTCTTTGTAACTCCAAACTTAATAAGGTCAGGATCAGAGCATACAAAAGCCTTTTTGAATGCTCTTGCTTTAATTTCGGTTGCAATTTCGTTTATTGCACCTTTGCCGTGATAACTTGTTTCGTTGAGCACAAATCTGTTTGCCATAAAATTCACTCCTTTTTTAATTTTAGGTTCATACACCTTGACTATATTTTACACTAAAACATAGCCTATCGTCAATAATTATATATTTTTACTTTAATACTGATACAGCATCACTGATTGTTTTTTCAAAAGCTTCTCTGCCGTATTTGTCGACCTCGGATTTATTCTTTTCGCCATGAGTTAAGCATCCTGCACCGCCGATACAACCGCCAATACAAGCCATTCCCTCAATAAAGTTAGCATCTAAAACATTTTTACTCTTTTTGAGAAGCGCCATTTTGCACTCTTCAATTCCATCACAAGGAATTGCCTTTAAATCAAAGTCAATATTCTGTTCTTTTAGACCTTGTGCAACTGCATCGGAAAGACCGCCGCTACGAGCAAATATTCTACCAAAATAAGATGCGTTATCTAAAACATCTTCTTCAAGAGTTGTAATGTCAATATCCTTGCTGTCATACAATGCCTGAAGTTCTTCAAAGGTCATAACCGCATCAACATACGGTTTCACATCTTCAAGTTGTGCCTCTGCTTTTTTTGCAGTACAAGGGCCAATAAAGACAACCTTTGAATTTGAATCGGTTTCCTTTATGTATTTTGCAAGGGTAGCCATTGGTGAAAGGTTGTGCGAAATATGCTGAACTAAATCAGGGAATGCTGATTTTACATAAGCTACAAATGCAGGGCAGCAGGAGCTTGTTAAAAATCCTTTTTCTGCAAGTTCTTTTGATTCTGCCTGTGCAACCATATCTGCACCAAGTGCTGCTTCTACAACTGTGTAGAAACCAAGTTCTTTTAAGCCTTTAATAACCTGACCGAGCTTTGCATAGGTAAACTGACTTGAAATAGACGGAGCGACCAATGCATAAACTTTATACTTTTCGTTATTATCACTTTTCTTTATGAAATCAATTACATTTAAGATATACGATTTATCCATAATAGCACCGAACGAACAGTGATATACACAAGCTCCGCAAGCTGTGCATTTGTTGTTATCTATTGCTGCCGCATTTCCTTCATTGATAGAGATAGCCTTTATTTTACAAGCATTCTGACAAGGGCGTTTGCGATTAACAATAGCGGAATAAGGACATACCTTGGCACATTGACCACACTCGACACATTTTGATTTATCAATATGTGCCACATGGTTATGGTCAAAAGAAATTGCACCTCTTTTACATACATCCTCACATCTGTGAGCGAGACATCCACGACAGGAATCTGTTACCTCATATCCTGCTGCAGGACATTCATCACAGGCAATTTCAATTACTTCAATCACATTTGGATTTTCTTTATCTCCGCCCATAGCGATTTTTACACGCTCAGAAAGTATAGCTCTTTCCTTATAAACACAACAACGCATTGTTGATGTCTTACCCGGAACAATGGTTTTGGGAATTTCCAAAACGTTTTCAAGAAGAGTGTCATTCCATGCCTCTCTTGCAACTTCGCGAAGCACTTTATATTTTAAGTGCTGAACTTTTGTGTCAAATTTTCTCATAATTCACTCTCCTTAAAAATAACTTACTTTTATGCGTTTTCCCATTTCTTTCAAGCTTTTTGAAAGCTCTTCAACCAAATTCATTTTAATACTGAAATTGATTGGCAAATCAGGGTTTTGATGTGCAGGATTTATAGCACGACCAACATAGAAGTTTATATCTGTTGCCTCCTCAAACAATAACTGACAAATTAAAGAAGCTCCGTCACGCTTATAATTCCAATGCTCATAAAGTTCGTTTTCGCCTAAATAATCCTTTGCGTATTCAATTACCTTGTTCATTGTAATAACGCCTTCAGTTACTAAATCAACACCTTCAAGCTTGGCAATAGGCGGAACATCAGATTTCTCAAAATTCAATGTAGCCTGAAGTGGTTTTCTTAAATATTTTGCAGCAATGGAAGATGTTGTACCGCCGCAGATAATGTGTTTTCCTTCTTTGGAGAAGAACAGAGACATCATACGGTCACAATCATCACGGTTAGATGGCGGACCGAACAGGATGTTCATTGGCTCTCTTTTTCTGATTTTAACGATACAAGCTGTGGCATCATCACCGGGCTTTTGTCCGTATAGTTTATCACATTCATCAACTAAAAGTGTAGACAAATTCTTTGCAGTAAGTCCTGTTACAGACATTGTTTCCATAAATTCTATAATGTCTTCACGTTTCCATCCAAAGTTATATGCCATACCAATTCCGGCATGAGGACATCCGTCACTCATAGCGATAAAAATGTCGCCTTCCTTTAGTCTGATAACAGACTTATATATTTTCTTACCGTCAATATTCATTTCAGTTTTAGGATAATCGTAATTCTTATTATCACGAAGAACAATAGTATGCGGATTGTCGTACTGAATGATTTCAGCAGTTTCATTATTTATGATGTGCATAATTGTAAATGTTGAGTATGCAACACCACGAACTGAACAAACCGGAAGTGTTGCCGCAATGGTTGATACACATTCTTCAATCGGAAGTCCTGCAGCCATCATTGTTGAAATAATCTTTGATGTAAGAGTTGAAAGAATACTTGCTTTCACTCCGCTTCCAAGTCCGTCTGCAAGAACGATAACCGTTGAATTATCATTTTGTTCAACAATCTCTACATGGTCACCGCAAAGCTGTTCGCCATAATGGTTAATACTTTTGTAGCCGATATCTGCACATAAATCATTCATCCTGTATCGACTCCTTTAGCTTTGCAAGTGCAATTTTTGTTTCTGCGGCTGTCTCACCAAGTAAAGATGCAATTTCCTGAACAATACGCATCTGCTTGTCAACAACCTTATCCGCAACCTCAACAGTTTGACGGCTGATACTTTCTTTCTTTTCACGTTCGTTCTGTTCATCGGTAATATCACGCATAATACCAATGAGAAGATGTGAGTCCTTATCATACACAACCGACTGTTCAATATAACGCTTGTATTCAGCAAGATAAACTTTCTTGTTTCTGATATCTTTGCCTGTAGTTCTTACTTCCATAAAGTCCCTTGGGTCCATAATACGAACAACCAAATCACCAAGTACATCTGCACTTGAGCGAATGTTCATAATATTTCTTGCGGCTTCATTTATCTGTTGTACTTCTAACTCTTCATTAAGAACTATAAGACCATTTGGTGTGTTCTTAACGATAGCATCAGAAAAGCTTTCTGCCTTGTCTTTTAGGAAAGGTAAGCACATAGAAATTTCAGCTTTACCCTGACAAATAGCAACAGCCTTTTCACGACAGGTGTTATATCCGCATGAACCACAGTTAAGTTCATCAGAAGGCTTGAATTTACCCATCTGACGGAGAACATTATAAATTTCGGTCTCGGAAGGCTTTGGTAATCTGTGCTCAATATAAGTAAACTGTTTTTTCAGTTCCGTATTATCAGGCTGCACTACATCAAAGTCTTTGTTACCTGCATAATTTGCTATGGTAATAAAATCTTTGATTGGGGCTGTGCGGTGATATTTTTCCATAACAGGACCGCCGATACAGCTGCCGCTACAAGCCGACATTTCAATAAAGCATTTATGGATTTTTCCGCTTTCTATATCACGAAGTGCATCAACACAGTTATCAATTCCGTCAAGAGCCATATAAGTATAACCCGGTGCATCCTGTGCCATTGTTTTAAGAATACCACCTGTTGTCGGGAAGAATCTTGCACGACTTTCTTCATTAAAATCCATATCTGTTGCAAGCTCAATATTTTCTTCTTTTAACCAATTTGTAAGTTCTTCAAAGGTCAAAACCGCATCCACAATACCCTCGTAATGTTCTGCTTCATCTTTCTTAGCAACACAAGGACCTATAAATACTGTTTTCGCCTTTGGAAATCTCTTTTTAATATCCATACAGTGTGCCTGCATTGGAGATACTACATCTGCTAAGTATTCAAGCTCTGCAGGAAAGTATTTTTGTATAAGTAAGTTGATTGAATGACAACAAGAGGTGATTATAATATCACGCTCATCTTCTTTAAGCATTCTTTCGTACTCGTTTTTAACGATTGTTGCACCGATTGCAGTTTCTTCAACTTCGTAAAAGCCAAGCTTTTGAAGGCTATCCCGCATTGCATTAATTCCGACGCCTTCATAATTGGCAACAAATGATGGTGCTATACTTACAACAACGGGATCACCGCTTTGTAAAAACACCTTTACTTTTTCGGTTTCATCAACAATCTGTTTTGCATTTTGTGGACAAACAACAAAACACTGTCCGCACAAAATACATTCATTTCCAATAATATGTGCCTGATTGCCGGAAAAACGAATTGCTTTGACTGGACAGTGACGAATACACTTATAACAGTTTTTACAGTTTGATTTTTTTAATGTTAAACAATTTGGCATTCCAGTCACTTCCTTTCGTTTTCAATCCTAGCTAGCACTTTATCACAAAAAAATTCTTTAAAATTTTCACGGGTGATACCTGTGTGGATTTCGTCATCCACCTGAACAGTTACACCATAGCGGTTACACTTGCCGATACAAAAGCTACCGACAAGTGTTATTTCGTTCTCAAGATGGTGTTCCTGGGCTGCTTTGGTAAGTAACTCTACAATTTCAGGTGAACCCTTTAAATGACAAGAACTGCCAACGCATATTTGAATTACCATATCATCCTCACACTTTCGCTAAAACTTCTTTTTTGAAGAACTCATCTACTGTTTCAGGTGTAACAGAATGGAAGCTATCATCTACTGTTACACATACACCCTGCTGACATTTGCCCATGCAGAATGTGCCGCCGAGTTCTACTTTATCATCAAGCTTGTTTTCAGCGATTAAATACTGAAGCTGCTCTACAACCTGACGGGAACCTTTAATATGACATGAACTACCAATACATACTGTAATTTTCATTTCAAAACATCCTTTCACATTTGTGCAGTCTGTGCCTTTTTTCAAGGCACAAACCGCTTTGTTTTATTTTATTATTCGTAATCTACAACGTCTACCCAAGAGAGCAAGAATTCACGCTCATGAGAATTACCTTTAACTGACTGAGAAGCCGCAACGATTGGCATCCATTTCTGAACATACTGTTTTGCAGTTTCACTCTTTTCGCAGAACAAGTCAAGATATTTCTTTGCTCCGCTGATGTCTCCGTTAAGCCAGAAGAGCAGGTAGGTTCTTGCAGCATCCGCTGAAGCATTACCCTGAGTTGCGTGTGACCAGTCTAAGATGTAAGGTGTGCCGTCTTCTGCGATAATGATGTTTGAAGGATTGAAGTCGCCGTGGCAAACCTTTGTATGCTTAGGCATACCTTCTAAGCGAGTGTGTAAGTCATAACGGGTTGTTGCATCAAGGTCTGTTTCGCTGATTTTGCGGTTCATCTTATCCTTTAATTTGTTAAGCAAAGGAGATTTTTTAGAATGAACTTCAAGCTGAAGTTTAACAAGAAGTTCGAGATACTCGTCTTTCTTATCAGCATCTTCTTCCATAAGCTGAGCAAGTGTTTTGCCCTTTATGTACTCTGACACAATAGCCCATTTGCCATCCACCATAGTTACTTCTAAAACTTTCGGAATGTTAAGTCCTGTTTCTTCGATTCTTGCCTGATTAAGCGCTTCGTTTAAAACATCAGACTTTGAGTAGTTTTCATTAAATACCTTAACGCAGGTTTC
>JAZROS010000052.1:0-4758 GCA_045648825.1 Clostridia bacterium
TTCCTGTGATACCTGGGGAAGCTTAGAGGAAAGCATTATGCGTGATGAAAAAAAGACTTCTGCCGCGAGTAAAGTAAGCACTGGTTCTGCACTTTCCAGAAAGCCTGTAAAGCTTGGAGAAATACATACAAGTCTTGAGTCGAGGACTATCACAGGCATCAAAGAACTTGACAGAGTTTTAGGCGGTGGAATAGTTAAAGGCTCTTTAGTTCTTGTGGGTGGAGACCCAGGCATAGGAAAATCAACTCTTCTTCTTCAAATCTGCCACAAGTTAGGTGATGAAAAGAAGATTTTGTACATATCCGGCGAGGAGTCGGAAAGGCAAATTAAACTGAGAGCAGAGCGTTTGGGTGCTGGCGGTGAAAATTTATATTTGCTAAGCGAAACCGATGTGGAGTCTGTTTTGGATGCAATAGATTTTATATCACCGGACATTGTTATTGTGGACTCAATACAGACGATGCACCACGAAAGCATTAGCTCTGCATCAGGAAGTGTACCTCAGGTAAGAGAAGCCACAAATGCGTTTATGCATCTTGCAAAATCACAGGACATTACATTCTTTATAGTCGGCCACGTTACAAAGGACGGTACATTGGCAGGTCCTCGTGTACTTGAACATATGGTGGACTCTGTTCTCTATTTTGAGGGAGACAGACAAATGACCTTCCGTATCTTGAGGGCAGTGAAAAACAGATTTGGCTCTACCAACGAAATCGGTGTATTTGAAATGGCAGGCGACGGTCTTCGCGAAGTAGAAAACCCCTCTGCAATGCTTTTGGAAGGTCGAAGTGAAAATAATTCAGGCTCATCTATTATCTGTGCTATGGAGGGTAGCCGAGGTGTACTTGCAGAGGTGCAGGCTCTTGTTACACCCACAGGTTTCGGAAACCCCAGAAGAATGAGTTCAGGTATCGACTTAAACAGAGTAATTCTTTTGATAGCAGTTCTCGAAAAACGAGCAAAGGTACATTTATCCGGCGCAGATGTCTACATAAATGTTGCAGGCGGCTTGAGAATTGACGAAACTGCAGCCGATCTCGGCATTTGTGTCGCAATCGCAACAGGCCAGACAGATACCAAGATACCCCCTGATATGATATTTGTGGGCGAGGTCGGATTAAATGGCGAATTGAGAAATGTATCTCAACTCGAAAAAAGAATTAGCGAGGCTTCTAAATTAGGCTTTAAATGTGCTGTTGTGCCAAAGCAATCAATGAAGGGCCTTAAAGTACCGGATGGCTTTTCGGTCTTAGGTGTTAAGACATTACATGAAGCCATTAGTATTGTAAGAAAGAAATAGAAGAACGCGTTGCTATTATAGCAACGCGTTTTTAATTATACCTCTATTATAATCGGAAGAATAATTGGTGTTCTTCTTGTTGTTTCAAATATATACTTTGAAACACTTGATTTTACACTGTTCTTCATAAGTGTCCATTCTGTATTTCTTTGTCTTAAGCTCTTCTCTATTCCGTCCTTTGCGGCTTTTCTGATATTGTCCATAAGCTCTTCTGATTCTTTAACATACACAAAACCTCTGGAGATAATCTCAGGCTCACGGACAATCTCGCCCGTTTCAATGGATACAGCAATAACAGCGATAATAAGTCCGTCCTGCGCAAGAAGCTTTCTGTCTCTTAATACAACATTGCCAACATCGCCCACACCAAGACCGTCAACAAGGATTTTCCCTGCCATTACATTACCTGCAAGCTTTGCCTTTTCACCGTCAAGCTCGAGCACACTGCCGTTTTCAAGAATATAGGTATCGTTAATTCCCATATCATTTGCAAGCTTTGCATGAAGCATCAAATGACGATGTTCACCGTGGACAGGAATAAAATGCTTGGGCTTTGTAAGCGCGAGTATCATCTTAAGCTCTTCCTGACAAGCATGGCCTGATACGTGCACATCAACAAGCGATTTATAAATCACTTCTGCACCAAACTTAAATAATTCATTCAGCACATTTGATACCGCTTTCTCGTTACCGGGAATTGGTGTTGCAGATATGATAATCATATCATTTTGTGTAATTTCAACCTTTCGGTGATCTGATGATGCCATTCTGGTGAGTGCACTCATCGGCTCGCCCTGACTTCCTGTGGTTATAATTACAACCTGTTCAGGACGGTATTTATTGATATTGTCAAGCGAAATCAAAACTCCTTCGGGGACCTTCATATATCCCAAAAGTATAGAAAGCTCAACAATATTTTCCATACTTCTGCCCGAAACTGCAACCTTTCTTCCGTTTGCAACTGCAGCATCTATAATCTGCTGAACTCTGTGTACGTTGGAGGCAAATGTTGCAACTATAATTCTTTTCTTCGAGCTTTCAAAAAGTGTCTTAAAGGTCGCACCAACCTTTTTCTCACTCATTGCATAACCCGGACGCTCAACATTAGTACTGTCTGACATAAGTGCAAGTACGCCTTCCTTACCAAGCTCGCCAAGTCTTGCCAAATCAATCATTTCACCAACAATAGGTGTTGTATCAATCTTAAAATCGCCCATATGCAATACTGTACCAACTGGCGTTTTTATAGCAACCGCAACCGAATCGGCAATAGAATGATTTGTTCTGATAAATTCAACCTTAAAGTTTTTTCCTACTGAAACTATGTCGCCGTTCTTTTGACGCACAAGGTTAACCTTGCTGAGAAGATTATGCTCTTTAAGCTTATGCTCAACAAGACCAAGCGTCAGCCTTGTACCGTAAACAGGGGCATTGATAACCTTTAAAAAGTATGGGAGTCCTCCAATATGATCCTCATGACCGTGGGTCAAGAAAATACCTTTTACTTTATCAAAATTCTTTTCAAGATATGATATATCATTTATTACAAGGTCAATTCCGAGCATATCATCATCAGGAAATGCCAGACCGCAATCTACAATAATTATTTCGTCGCCGTACTCGAATACGGTCATATTCTTGCCGATTTCGTCAAGACCGCCAAGAGGTATAATTTTAAGCTTTCCTTTGGGTTGTTTAGCCTGTCTTGTTACCCTTGTTTTTTGGACATATTTTCTTGTCTGTGGCTGTCTGTTTGTGTTAGTTGTTTGTTTAGTTTTGTTAGTTGTTTTATTCTGTGTTTTCATATAATCTCTTTCTCTGTTATTACTTTAGGTGTCTTAAAACTGCTATTAGTATTCCTAAAACCGCACCCGCAAACACCTGCATCGGTGTATGGCCTAAAAGCTCTTTAAGACGAACCTCTGTGTTAGTAAAGTTCTGACTTCCCCATTCTTCCACCATTTGATTAAGTATTTTCGCCTGTTCACCGGCAGCACGTCTGACTCCTGCTGCATCATACATAACTACAAGAGCAAGTACCGCAGAAACTGCAAATATTTCGCTCGAAAATCCCTTTATAAGACCTATCGAAGTTGCAAGCCCCATTACAAATGCAGAATGAGAACTTGGCATTCCACCCGAGCCAATAAATCTGCTAAAATCTATTTTTCTGTCTTTTACGAGCACAAGCACTACCTTAAGGACCTGCGCTACAAACCAGCATAATATTGCTGTTATGAATGATGATTCTGCTAAGAATTTTCCCATTGTATTCCTCTTAATTCTTTCTGTTAGTAAGATATCTCGCAAGCTCGGTAAGTTCGTCTGCCGCATCACCAAAAATCAAAAGGCTTTTAATTGCTGTTTCGGTGTGCTTGTTCATAAGTCTTACTGACTCTTCCCTGCCAAAAATCGATACATAAGTAGATTTATTATTTGCAATATCGCTTCCTGTATTCTTACCAAGCTCACTGCTATCGCCATAAACATCAAGAAGGTCATCACAAATCTGGAATGCAACACCAAGGTTATCACAATACTCTGTTACAGCATTTAGCTTTTCATCACTGACACCGGCAAGCACACAAGGAATTCTTCCCGCCGCTCTTATTAGTGCTCCAGTCTTCAATAAGTGAATTTTCTTAAGCTCATCAATAGAAATTTTCTTACCTTCGCTTTCAATATCAATTACCTGTCCACCTATCATACCATATACACCCGATGCTTTATAAAGCTCTAAAAGAGCTTTAAGAACCTTGTCAGCTGATACTGTATATTTTGCACTGCTTACAGTTTCAGCCGCGAAGTTAAGGAGTCCATCTCCTGCAAGTATTGCCATCGCTTCATCAAAAATCTTATGGTTGGTGGGTTTGCCTCGTCTTAAATCATTATTATCCATAGCAGGCAAATCATCGTGAATAAGCGAATAGGTATGAATCATTTCAAGCGCACAGGCAAACGGCATAACATCAGTTTCACCAAGGCCTATCATTTTTGCACACATCATCATAATTACAGGTCTTAAACGCTTTCCACCTGCTTCAATACTGTATTTCATCGCATCTGCAATCGTTCTTTGTGCAATAGCGCCGTCAGGCATATAGTCATATAATGACAACTCCGCTTTTTTAGCATAGGCTTTTATAACTTCGTTTATCATTCGTTTTCCTCCGAAAAAGCACCCTCGCTGCCATCAGCAAGAAGTACCCTTACCTTCTTTTCCGCTGCATCAAGCATCTTCTGACATTCCTTTGAAAGCTTTATTCCCTTTTCAAAAAGCTCTATACTCTCATCAAGCCCATTTTCACCGCTTTCAAGGTCTGAAACAACCTTTTCAAGCTCTTTTATTGCTACTTCAAATTTCATATCATATCACTCTCCTTTATACATTCATCCACACTGCACTTTGCCTTACCATCAGATAATCTTAAGGTAAAGCTGTCGCCCGTTTTAAG
>JAZROS010000053.1:0-5354 GCA_045648825.1 Clostridia bacterium
CAAAGAAACATATTTGTGATATGTGGTTGATTTTAGTATAGCATAGCTTTCAAAATAAATCAACACCAAAAATTATAAATCATCAAATTTCAGCAGTCATTTTTCGACACATTGTTACACAAAAAATTGAGGGCTAAGAAAATCCTACCCTCAATTATCTTTATCTACCCTAACAGCACCGGCTGAATTTGTTTTCCGCCCAAAGCATACTTTGCCGCATCTATGATTGACGGCATATCCGCCACCAGCGAGGTCGGCTTGTTAATAAAATCGTCCTGACGGAACGGAACAAAGAAGATGTTTTTATAATTTAATAATGCACCAATATTCTTAGCCGCATTTGCCAGACCGTCATTGGTCGATACTGCTATAAGTACAGGCTTTTGATTTCTTAAATGTGCCTTTGCCGCCATTGTAACCGAGGTATCGGCTATTCCTGCTGCCAGCTTTGCAAGACTGTTTCCCGTGCAAGGTGCTATAATCAGCAAATCAAGATAGCCTTTAGGGCCTATCGGTTCAGCTTCCTTTACAGTTGAGATTATACTCTTACCGCATATACTTTCTATTCTTGCATTTATATCAGATGCGTCGCCAAATCTTGTATCGGTAGTATAAGACGCCTGACTCATAATTGGCACTATCTCAGCATCCAGTCTTGCCAGATTTTCCATCTCTGCAATAACCTTTTTAAATGTACAAAATGAACCTGTAATACCAAATCCTATCGTCTTTCCTGCAAGCTCCACTTTACCCCACCTCCAGTTCGCAAAGGATATTCTTAACCGTATCCTTTATTATGCGACCTGCACTGATTGGTGCGGTCTTTCCTGGCAGGGACAAAGCCCAGATAACACGCCTGTTAAGGCTTTTCGCCGTTTCCAAATCCACTCCTCCCGGCACAGAAGCAAGGTCAATAATAAGAGCGTTATCACTCATATTACTAAGCTCCTCTTCGCCAAGAACCAGACTTGGAACAGTGTTAAATATGACATCATACTTGCCTATATCGGCTGCAATTTTTGCCGTATGAGCAGTTTTTGCACCTGCACATTCAATCCATGCCATATCTCCCCAACGCCTTGCGCTGACAGTAACATCACTGCCTAACGCTATCAGCATCTTTGTAAGTATTTTCCCTATTCTTCCATACCCTATAACAAGTGCCTTTGAACCAAAAAGAGTAATCGGCATTTCCGCAAGAGCTATCTCTAATGCTCCCTCTGCCGTCGGAATTGCATTTTTAACCATAAGCTCCTCACGGTTGTAATAGTCAATTAAAGCAATACCCTCTCTGTCAAATCTTGCAGCAAGCACAGGTGAAATATGTCCTGCAAGCACCAGCTTTGCAGGCCCTATCATTGCAAGAAAATCCTCAATAAGAATAGGATTTTTCGCATAAGGTGCATTTATACTGATGTCGTCTCTACTGGCAGGTATAGGCAAGATTATAACTTCCGAACCCAGAGCCTCATACATATCTTTAGATATGTTAAGCCCTGCAGTATCGATGTCCTTTTCAAAGCCAAAGACAGAAACCTTATAGCCGTCCTCCGACAAGAGCCTTGCCAAAGTCAAAGCACGCAGGTCCCCACCTATGACCGATACCGTTTTCAACATCTAAGAACCCTTCCTTTCTGCACGGCGGAAAATCCGCACGCTTATTCACTATTCATAATATGTGAATTGCAGAAATTTGGTTCTGAAAGCTCACAGAGCCAACGACTCAAACACAAATTTGTACAAGGCATCCCAGTCGGTTATTTTACCCTGCTTAATCTCGAGGTCCAGCTCAGGCACACGCGATACCCTCTCGGCAAGAAAATCCTCCGAAAATCTTTTAGCTCCTTCGTAATACTTTTTAGCTATAAACGAAGGCAGTCCAATTCTTTTTTCCACTTCGGCAGAGGTTGCCCCATCGGCAAACATCACTTTAGATAGCAGCATCTTATCAAAAGCTGAATTTAAAAGGTATAAAACTGTAAACGCCGATTCTTTGGCAGTTTTAAGGTCTTGAAGAATTGCAAATGCCTTGTCAGCCTTCTTCTCCATTATACAGTCGGTGAGGTCAAAAACCTGTACATTGACAGATTTTGATACCATCTTTTTAACATCTGTTTCTGTTATCTCCTCAGATGATGAAACGAGCAGCTTGTCCAGTTCGTTTTTAAGGTTAATAAGCCCGTCCTGACAGACCGAAACGAAATATTCTATAACGTTTTTGCTCATCTTTTTCTTTGCCTTTAACACTTCGCCCTGTACCCACGCAGTAAGCTCATACGGTTTTAAATATGCAAACTCAACCGCCGTTCCATACTTAGACATTGTCTTATATACCGAAGAACGCTTGTCAACATTATCCTCAATAAACAGCAAAATACAATAGTCGGGAAGATTTTTTAACTCCTTATTCCAGAACTCAGAAATATCTTCCTTTGGTTTTTTAAATATTCCGCTGTCTCTTATTATTACCAGCTTTTTCTCACTAATCATTGGATAGCTTTCAATAGCGTCGGCAATTTCGTCGGTAGTTGTTTCCTTTCCATCTATGGTAATTAGATTAAACTCCTCAAAACCGTCTTCAGGGATTACTTTGCGAATTTTTTCTACATACAAATCACGCATATAAAGCTCTTCGCCGTAAAAAAGATAAGCTCCCGCAACACCTTTTTCATTAAGCTCACGTTTTAGCTTCATAACGTCGCTTTCCTTTATTGCCATTTCATCACCTCCCCATGCCATGCGGCAGCAATTTTGCCTTTATTGCATATCAATGTTATATCATTCATCAAGTCCGTTCTCAGTATCTTTGCTCCGTTTTTATAATATTCGCTAACAACTCTGTCTGCAGGATGTGAGTGCATATTATTCTTTCCCACACAAAATACCGCATACCGAGGCTTTACCTCAGATACAAAATCCTCAGAGGATGAGCTGTTTGAGCCGTGATGAGATACCTTTACTATGTCCATTTCTCCCACCCTGCCAAGAAGTCTTCTTTCCGCTTCGCTTGTAATATCTCCGCCAAAGAACACACTCGTTCCGTCATAGGTTATTTTAAGAGCAAGCGAATAATCATTTTCATCTTCGAATGTCTCTTTTGCTGCAGGCGAGAGTACATCTATAACAAGACCTGAACCAAACTCAAGTCTGTCGCCCGCACTTACATATAATATTTCAGTACCATTTGCCTGTGCAGTAGAAATCACACTTTCTCTGTATTCTCCGTCTTTGTCGGTATCAGAAAGCATAACAGTATGTACCTTCAGATTTTCAATCGCCGCAATAATTCCTTCAATGTGGTCTTTGTGGCAATGAGATACTACTGCAAGGTCAATTTTTGAATATCCTTTCGCAGTAAGATAGGGCAAAAACACCTCTTCGCCTATATTGTATTCACTGTCAGCAGCGCCTCCGCCACCGTCTATAAGGATTGTGTCCCTGCCAATTACATCTACAATAGCAGCATCTCCTTGACCAACATTAACAAATGTTATTTTCATTTTGCCTAAATCAGCAAAAACAGATACCGTATAAAGACATAAAATACCGCTGAGCGCAAATACCGACAGTTTAAAGTTTAATTTTTTCATTTCTCTGTCAACTGCACATTTAATAATATAAACAATCAAAAATGATACCAGAAATCCAAATAACGATGTTCTTCCAATAGCCAGATAATGCCCTGGTAATAATGCCACCATTTTAGGCATATTCTGCATTATTTCAACAATTATATCAATCAATATACCAAACAAGCCCGACTTGCCGAATATTTCTAATACCAGCAAATTTATCGGGAAAAGAATAAACAGCATCAAAGACATTGGTGTATAGAAAAATGTAAAAATTATGCTGTACAAAGATGCACCGTTATAAAAGTATGCCGACAACGGCATAAGTCCAATCGTACCAATTATCCAAACGGAAACCATATTCCGCACTCTATTATTTCGTATAAAATGAAGCCTTGCAGAAAGAGGGCGTCTGAACCAATGGAGTAACATTCCTATACTCATCGACATAACAAAGCCCGAATTATATAAAAGCAACGGATTTGCTACAAGACATGCAGCAGCAACTATTGCAACTATGTCAGGATAATGTGAAAAGCCACGAATTCGGCGGTATATTATAACCAATGCCATAATTAGTGCCGCACGTACAAAAGTTATATAGTTACCCGAAAATGCCGCAAATATCAGTATTGCCGCAACAGTCAGCATCTCTCTTTTTCGCTTGGAAACCGCCATAAATAAGAACTCGCATACCGACAAAAGAAAGAAAATGTGCAGAAAGGACGGATACAAAAATCTCATAGCCGACGTACTGACAAGAATCTTTTTGAAATCATCTGTAAACTGAGAACGTTTTCCAAGGAGTACAGCTTTAACCATTCCGGCATCATCATCGGTGTAAAATCTGTCAATAGCAGTAGCAATGCGGTTTTTTACATATTCTACCCAGTAAACAGGCGAAGGTAAAAAGGCTCTTCCATCAAGAAGCTGTGCCTCCTCGGCATGAAGTGCAATGCTTATACCCTTACCTTTATAGTACATTTTGTAATCAAACTCGGTGCTGTTTTCAGGAGCATCAATTTCCTTTAAAAATCCACGAAACGCCACTCTGTTTCCTGTTGAAAATTCCTGTTCACAGGTTATCCTTATTTTATTATCAATGTTCTTCTCATCATCATATTTAAGCTTTTCTGCCGACAAAACATAAGAATAATAGTCATCAAATTGGTCAGGCACCTGGCTTATTACACCTTCAATCTCCACATATCTCCCTAAATAATTATCCAACACTCCGGCAGGGGTATCAGCGGCAAATGAAAATGCAATAGTTCCAATCAATGCACCAAATGCATACCATATTCTTTTCGTTTCAAGATGCTTAAAAACTACACCTAATACAGACAAAACCAACAATATTGACGATAACATCAGTGAAAAGCCCAAGCCTGCAAAATTATACACTGCTATTGCACCAAGATACCAACATAAAAACCCAGCACAGACCGACATAACAAAGCTCCCCGTTAACCTTTTATTTGTATAACCGACTCACGTTCATTAATATTTTTACTGCGAGCATATAGCACTTAAAGTTTATCATTTTGGCAATAGTTTGTCAATTACTTTTGCAAATGACATATTTCCGTTTGTGTGGTTTACAATAGCTGTGAATATTATTGATAAAAAATATTGACAAAAGAGCAAAATTATAGTAGAATGTCTATTGTTCTTAATTTAGCTTATACCTTATATCTATGTTTAATATATGCGGACGTGGCGGAATTGGCAGACGCGCATGGTTCAGGTCCATGTGCTCGCAAGAGCATAGGAGTTCAAGTC
>JAZROS010000054.1:0-2044 GCA_045648825.1 Clostridia bacterium
CACGATAATGATACCTTTACAGGCTATTATTCATCAACAAAGGAAAAAGAACGTGAATTTGTAAACAGCTATCTTGGTGTAAAAAGAAAATCGGAAGCGGCATATAGTGCTATAAGAATTCTTATGGCAAGCTGCTCGGAAACGGTTATAGTTCCTTTGCAGGACTATCTTAAAAAAGGCAGTGAGTCAAGAATGAATACTCCTGCAACGCTGGGCGGAAACTGGCTCTATCGTGCATCGGAGAGCGACATATGCGATGAACTTGCAGATAGAATATATGATATTACAAACACATTCAGACGAATTTAGGAAATAAATAGAAGAATATACTTGAAAATGTAGTTGTTTTGTTATATAATTATTGAAAACAAGGGATAATAATTTTAAATATCGTGTATGAACAATATTTAAGAAAGGGCTGATGTAAATGGCGATTATATTTAATAATGACCTTGGAGACATCACGATTAGTCAAAGCGCAATAGCCAAAATAGCAGGAGCTGTAGCAACAAGCTGCTATGGTGTTGTTGGTATGGCATCAAGAAATAAAAAGGACGGATTTGTAAGTCTTTTGAATATTGATAATATTGCAAAGGGAGTACGGATAGAGTCGGATGACGAGGGCATATCCATTGACCTTCATATTATCGTAGAGTATGGCGTGAACATAAATGCAATATGCGACAGTATTATTCACAATGTCAGCTACCGAATTGAAAAGTCCTTGGGAACTGCAGTTAAAAAGGTAACTGTACAGGTAGAATCTGTAAGAGTCGGACAGTAAGTGATAGAAAGGAATTTGTAGTGATGATTGACGGTTCAATACTTGCTGCCGGCTTTATATCCGGTGCAAATATGCTATATAACAAACGTAATGAGGTGGATGCTCTTAACGTTTTCCCTGTACCTGACGGCGATACAGGAACTAATATGTCAATGACGGCCAATGCTCTTGCAAAGGCTTTAGATGAGGTTAAAAGTGATTCTGTAAGTAAAGTCTGCGACACTATGTCATATGCAACCTTAAGAGGTGCACGCGGTAACTCCGGTGTTATACTTTCGCAGTATTTCAGAGGTATTGCAAAATATATGAAGGGTAAGAATACCTGCTCTGTTCAGGAGTTTGCAGAGAGCTTAAAAAGCGGTTCTGATGCCGCGTATGCTGCTGTTATGAATCCTACCGAGGGTACAATTCTTACCGTCGGTAAGGCTGCGGCAACTGCTGCTGTATTTGCTGCAAAAGAGGGCGCTGACCTTAAAACAACAGTTGAGTCGGCTCTTGAAGAGGCGAAGAAGACACTTGCTAAAACACCAGAAATGCTGCCAGCGCTTAAGAGCGCAGGGGTAGTTGATGCAGGTGGTCAGGGTTGGGTTTATATCCTAACCGGTCTTCTTGCGTCTGTTGAAGGCAAGCCTGTTGAACGTGAAGGCGGAGTAGAAGAGGTTAAAACTGAATCAAAGGCGCAAGCCGCTTTTGATGGAGAAAACATCAAGTTTGGATACTGTACGGAGTTTATTATAGAGAAAAGTAAACCGGATGTAAATGTACTTTCCTTCCGTCAGAGTATCGAAGACAAGGGCGACTCGATGCTTGTTATTGATGATGATGAAATTGTTAAGGTGCATATTCATACAAATAATCCTGGCTATGTTCTTGAACGTGCCATTAAGCTTGGCTCGCTTATTAACATAAAGATTGACAATATGCGTTATCAGCACCAAAACCTGCTTGAAGCTGAAAAGACAGAAGAAAAACCAAAGGGCGAAAAGAAGAAATACGGCTTTGTGGCAGTATGTGCTGGTGAGGGACTTGAGGCTCTTTTGAAGGACCTTGGTGTAGATGCAGTTATTAAGGGCGGCCAGACAATGAATCCCAGTACTGAGGATATTTTAGAGGCAGCAAACTCGGTTAATGCAGAAACAGTATTTATATTCCCAAATAACAAGAACATAATAATGGCTGCAACTCAACCTGCCGGAATATGCGAAAATAATGCTGTTGTTATTCCTAGTAAGAGTGTTCCTGCTTGTGTTTCTGCGATGC
>JAZROS010000055.1:0-1573 GCA_045648825.1 Clostridia bacterium
AAGGACACCACGTTCAAATCCTGCCACATACACCAATATTTTCAATGATATTCGCGAAATTTTTGCTCAAACAAATGACGCTAAAATGCACGGATACAAAGCAGGAAGATTTAGCTTTAATGTAAAAGGCGGTCGTTGCGAGGCTTGTCAGGGAGACGGCATTGTAAAAATCGAAATGCATTTTCTCTCTGATGTTTATGTTCCTTGTGAGGTATGTAAGGGTAAACGTTATAACCGAGAAACTCTTGATATTCATTATAAAGGCAAAAACATCTATGATGTCCTTGAAATGACTGTAGATGAAGCAATAGAGTTTTTTTCTGTTTATCCAAAGCTTACAAGAAAGCTTCAGACACTCCACGATGTCGGACTTGGTTATATAAAGCTTGGTCAAAGCTCAACCACTTTATCAGGCGGAGAAGCACAACGAGTGAAGCTTGCAACAGAGCTTTCCAAACGAAGTACAGGAAAAACTATCTATGTCCTTGACGAGCCAACAACAGGACTTCACAACGCAGATGTGCATAGACTTGTAGATGTTCTTCAAAAGCTTGTAGAAGGCGGAAATACTGTGCTTGTAATTGAGCATAATCTGCACGTAATAAAAGCCTCAGATTATATTATTGATTTAGGACCCGAGGGAGGAGACGGCGGCGGCAGAATAGTTGCAGAGGGTACTCCTGAAGAGGTTTCTAAGTGTAAAAAGTCATATACGGGGCAGTTTCTTAAGGATATTTTAGAAAATGACAAATAAGTGTAACATAAACCGCTTGACTTTTATACCAAAACAATGTTATAATTTAATAAAGACTATGAAAAAGACAGTAGCTGTCAAATTAAATCAACAAGAGAGGGAAAGTCCTGGGCTGTAAGCTTTCCTTTGATTTATGATATGCGAACACCACTTTGGAGTCGCGTGCTGAACGGGAACTATACTTATTAAGCATTGCCGTAAGCTTACGTTACAAGCAAAAAGAGTGATGGCATATGCCATAATTAGGGTGGAACCGTGCGTATATTATGCACCCCTAAGAATACCTGACAAGTGGGTTTTCTTGGGGGGCTTTTTATTTATCTGCACCCCTTGACAGTATTATATTTATAGGAGAGTGTAAAAAATGGAAATGAATGAACTTCAAACCCTACGCCATTCGGCATCACACGTACTCGCACAGGCTGTAAAACGCTTGTATCCCGATACAAAGCTTGCAATCGGACCTGCTATTGAGACAGGTTTTTACTATGATTTCGATACCGAGCATACATTTACAATGGATGACCTTGCTGCAATCGAAGCAGAAATGAAGAAGATTGCAAAAGAGAATTTAAAAATTGAGCGTTTTGAACTTTCGAGGGCAGAGGCACTTGAGCTTATGAAGGACGAGCCGTACAAAGTAGAACTTATTAACGAGCTCCCTGAGGGTGAGGTTATATCATTCTATAAGCAGGGCGATTTTGTTGATCTTTGTGCAGGTCCGCATATCAATTATACAAGTAAAGTTAAAGCATATAAGCTGTTAAGCGCAACAGGAGCATACTGGCGCGGAAACGAAAAGAATAAGATGCTCCAGAG
>JAZROS010000056.1:0-2178 GCA_045648825.1 Clostridia bacterium
ACTATTCAGGCATCAATCGGACAGAGCTATTCTCATTTTTCGCCCTTGCAGCTTGCAAATTATATAGCAACAATCGCAAACGGCGGAACACGTTACCGTCCTCATATCATAAAAAGTGTACACAGAGCGGCTGACGGTGCAGAGGTTAAAAGAAGTGCACCTGTAGTTGAGGAAAGAATTCCTATGACTAAGGAAAATCTTGACGCAGTAAAACGAGGAATGTACGGAGTGGTAGATGAAGGCTCTGCAAGTAAGATATTCAAGGATTACGGCATAGAGGTTGGCGGAAAAACAGGAACGGCACAGGGTAGTAGCAAACAGTCAAATACAGCTCTCTTTGTTGCGTTTGCGCCGTATGATAAGCCGGAGATAGCTGTTGCAGTAGTAATTGAGCATGGCGTAAGAGGTGTAAATGCAGCAACAGTAGCAAGAGATATATTTAATGAATATTTTGATATGGGTTCTGAAAATGTTGAGAGCTATGATGTTGGAGTGCTTCTTCCGTAAAAGGAATAAAAAATACTTTACAAACAAGGAATAATTTGTTATAATAAATTTCAGCATATTAGATAAAGGAGGAAGATAATGAACATCGCATTTATCGCACATGACAAGAAAAAAGAGCTTATGGCGCAATTTTGTATTGCGTATAAGGGCATTTTGGAGAAGCATAAGCTTTTTGCCACCGATACAACCGGCAAGGTCATAAACGAAAATACAGGACTTGATGTTTATCGTTTTCTTTCGGGAATGCAGGGTGGCGACCAGCAGATTGGTGCAAGGGTTGCTTATAATGAAATAGACCTTGTGTTGTTTTTCAGAGACCCGTTAACAGCAGAGGGATATGAACCTGATATTTCACCGCTTTTAAAGCTTTGTGATATGCACAACATTCCTATTGCTACAAATCTGGCTACTGCAGAAGTTTTAATACACGGTCTTGACAGAGGCGACCTTGATTGGCGAGATATTGTAAATCCGAAAAATTAAATCACTTATAGATTATAACCCCTTGCACGCACATATGATTAAATATGCCTGCAAGGGTTTTCTGTTTAAAGGAGGTTTATTATGTACGGGGTAGTATTTGGCGGCGGCGGTGCGCGTGGTGCTTACGAGGTGGGAGTATGGCGGGCGCTGATGGAGCTTGATATTAAGGTTGGAGCTGTCTGCGGAACGTCCATAGGCTCAATTAACGGTGCTATTTTTGCACAAGGGGACTATCAGGAGGCAGAGAAAATATGGAGCAACATATCCATATCAGATGTTGTTGATATGAGTACCTTTTCCGAGGAAAAGCTTATGTCGGTAAAGAATATAGGTGCATTTGTTGAGGAAATGCGGAAGAACAAGGGTATAAGTCTTGAGCCTTTGGAAAAGCTTTTAAGAAATGTAATAGATGAAAATAAACTTTTACTGTCGCCGATAGATTTTGGACTTGTAACATATTCGGTTACTGATAATGAACTTCTGGAGCTGTTTAAGGCGGATATTCCGAAGGGTATGTTGGTCGATTATCTTATGGCAAGTAGCTGTCTGCCGGGAACGAAGGCAAGAGTTATAGGTGAAAAAACCTTTATGGACGGCGGAGTAGGTGATAACAAACCCGTTGTTATGCTGACCAAAAAGGGTTATCGAAATATAATCTCAGTAGATGTAGGCGGTGTTGGTCTTGTACGCCAATGTATGCCTGACGGTGTAAATGTTATTGATATACGTTGCAAAAATCCCGCTGTGGGAGTACTTGATTTTGATAATAGCTCTATCTTAAACACAATAGAAATGGGTTACTTTGATACAATGCGTGCCTTTGGTAAGGTAGCAGGTGATATTTACCCTATAAGAATGTCTGACTATATCCGTGCAAGACGGAAATACTCTCAGGAGTTAATTTTCGGGCTTGAGAAGGCTGCTGCAATATTCGGTGTAAATCAACTTAAGGAGTATACGGTGGTTTCCCTTGCAAGAGCAATGCTTAAGGTGTACAGACGAATGTTATCAGAGGGGCAGAAGAGCGGGTTTGAAACTCTATCCTCACCTGCAGCACTTTTAACGGCCGTGAGTGCCTCTATGTCAGATGGCGGAAAGGATATTATGCCCAGAATTGCGGTTACAGCATTTAAAAAATATTCTATGGCTGCCAATGCTGTATGCTATTTTGCAAGACATATGTAAAAT
>JAZROS010000057.1:0-1827 GCA_045648825.1 Clostridia bacterium
AATCTTATTGCTAAGCGAAATGGAAAATACAACAATAAGACGGTAATGCTCGCATCGCATACTGACGAAGTAGGTCTGATTATTTCCGGAATAACTGAAAAGGGTTTTCTTGAATTTAAGACTGTTGGCGGGATTGACACGAGAGTTATGATTTCCAAAAGAGTAAGAATTGGAAATAATAAAATCTCCGGTGTTATCGGAATGAAAGCTATACATCTTCTCGAAAAGAGCGAGCGAACTGATGTTCCTAAGATAAAATCGTTATATATTGATATTGGTGCAACATCAAAAGAAGAAGCAGAAAAATATGTTGAGATAGGAGACTATGCAGCGTTTGATACAGAGTATGAAGAGCTTTCAGAAAATGTAATTAAGGCTAAAGCAATAGATGACCGTGCAGGTTGCAGTATTTTGATTGAGCTTATAAAGGACAAGCCTGTATTTGATACGTATTTTTGCTTCACAGCACAGGAAGAGGTAGGACTTCGTGGTGCAAAGATTGCAGTAAACAGAGTAAAGCCGGATATTGCCCTTGTTATTGAAGCCACCACCTGTTCTGATGTTGTGCCAGCTGAGGAAAAAGATTATGTTGTAAAACTTGGCGGCGGTGCTGCGGTATCATTTGCTGACGGTAGAACAATAGCCAACGAAGATTTTTACAAAAAGCTTCTCTCTATTGCTAAAGAGGAAAATATAAAGGCACAGACTAAAGCCGCTATTGCTGGTGGAAATGACGCTGGTGCAATACATCTCGCGCAAGGCGGTATTAAATGTGCGGCTGTTTCCGTTCCGTGCAGATATATACACTCACCTGCAAGCATTGCCTCAAAAGAGGATATAAATGCCGTAAAGGAATTAGCAAGTGCATTCTTAAAAAGAATAGAAGAATTTATTGATTGAAAGGCTGGTATTTGAAATGCTTTTGGAAAAGCTTACTCAGAGCTTTGGCCCTTCGGGCAGAGAAAGTGAAATAACAAATGTAATTAAGGCACAATTAGATGGTCTTGCGGACGAGGTTTATACCGATGCTCTTGGAAATCTGATTGCACATAAAAAAGGTGATGGCAAGAAAATAATGCTTGCTGCACATATGGATGAGATAGGTGTTGCAGTAACATTTATAGACGAAAAAGGTTTTCTTAGATTTTCAAATATTGGCGGTGTTTATGTAAAAAGACTTTTAAACCGCAGAGTAAAATTTTCAAACGGAACTATTGGTGTTATTGACACAGAAGAGGATAATAAAGACCTTAAAATGTCAAAAATGTATATAGATATTGGTGCAGCATCAAAGGAAGAAGCTGAAAAATATGTCAGTGTGGGTGATATGGCAGTTTTTGAAGGCGAATATAAAGCGGAAAATGGTGTTGTGATATCTAAAGCTCTTGATAACAGAGCAGGCTGTTATGTGCTTATAAAGGCTCTTCAAGGTGTAAAGGGCAATAATGACTTGTATTTTTGCTTTACTGCTCAGGAGGAGGTAGGACTTCGTGGTGCGAGGGCGGCAGCATATTCGATAAATCCTGATTATGCTCTTGCTGTTGATGTAACAGATACAGGAGATACTCCTAAATGTCCTAAAATGGCGGTTAAACTCGGAAATGGTGCAGCTGTTAAGGTGATGGACAGAAGCATTATCTGTAACAGTGAAGTCAGAACAACACTTATAGAGCTTGCGAAAAAGAACAGTATACCATATCAGCTTGAGGTTATGACCGACGGCGGCACTGATGCCGGTGCAATTCATACCAGCAGAGACGGCGTAAAAGCGGGTGGCGTTTCTATCCCCACCAGATACATTCATTCACCAAGCGAGATGATAAGTGA
>JAZROS010000058.1:0-9293 GCA_045648825.1 Clostridia bacterium
GTTGAAAAGGCAGTTTCCGAGGTTTCGGGAGTTACAAGCTGTTCGGTAAATTTACTTACAAATTCGATGAATATAGAGGGTACGGCATCGGAAAAGGACATAATATCCGCCGTTACCAATGCAGGTTACGGTGCATCAAAAAAGGGTGCGGAAAAGAATGCTTCTGACAAAACCATAGAGGACAGAGAAACTCCTCTATTAAAACGTCGGCTTTATTCTTCGCTGATATTTCTTATTGTATTGATGTATGTTTCTATGGAACATATGATGTGGGGATGGCCTATGCCGCCATTTTTTCAGCACAACCCTATAGGTGTAGGAATTTTGCAGTTGCTTTTGACGATTGCAATAATGATTATAAACGGAAAGTTTTTTACAAGCGGGTTTAAGGCACTTATTAAGCGTTCTCCGAATATGGACACACTTGTTGCTTTAGGGTCAGGTGCAGCTTTCGTTTACAGCACATATGCACTTTTTATGATGACTTCAGCAAAGCATATTAGCGAAGTTTCGGGTGTTATAGACTCCCATATTCTTACTGCATATATGCACGACAACTTCTACTTTGAGTCTGCCGCAATGATTTTAACACTCATTACAGTCGGCAAAATGCTCGAGGCACATTCAAAGGGCAAAACAACAAATGCAATAAAAAGCCTTATGGACCTTGCTCCGAAAACGGCTATTATATTAAAAGACGGCGTAGAAACGGAAATCCCTGCATCAGATGTCAAAAAGGGCGATATATTTATTGTAAAATCAGGAATGGCAATCCCTGCAGACGGTATAATTATTGACGGCTTTTGTGCGGTAAATGAATCTGCCTTAACAGGCGAAAGCATACCTGTCGACAAAGCTGTCGGCGACGAAGTTTCTGCCGCCACAATCAACCAATCGGGATTTATAAAATGCGAGGCAACCAAGGTTGGCGAGGACACAGCACTTTCTAATATCATCAAGATGGTAAGCGATGCGGCTGCTACAAAAGCGCCGATTGCAAATGTTGCAGACAAGGTTTCGGGTGTTTTTGTCCCTATAGTAATTGCGATTGCAGTTATAACCGCAGCAGTATGGCTGTTATGCGATAAAAGCTTTAGCTTTGCACTTGCAAGAGGAATATCTGTACTTGTTATAAGCTGTCCGTGCGCATTAGGCCTGGCAACTCCTGTTGCAATAATGGTCGGTAACGGTGTCGGTGCAAAAAACGGAATACTCTTTAAAAACGCCTCTGCTCTTGAACACGCAGGCAGAACACAGATAGTCGCTCTTGACAAAACAGGTACAATCACAAGCGGAGAACCTGTTGTAACAGACATTATCCCTTATGGCAAATTCTCCAAAGATGAGCTTCTTAAGCTTGCATATTCATTAGAGGTAAAAAGCGAGCACCCACTTGCCAGAGCAATAGTCAAAAAGGCAGAGGAAGAACATCTGACAATTTATGAAAGTACAGATTTTCAGACCTTTGCAGGTAATGGCCTTTCTGCAGTAATAGAAGGCATTGCCGTTTCAGGCGGAAACTTTAAGTTTATATCAGAAAAGGCTGATATTCCTACCAAAATGGCTGAAACTGCAAATAATCTTGCCCAAAACGGAAAGACACCTCTGTATTTTGCCAAAAACAATAATTTGCTCGGAATAATTGCCGTAGCTGACTCCATAAAAGAGGACAGCACAGAAGCAATCGGCCAGCTTAAAAAAATGGGTATTAAGGTAGTAATGCTCACAGGCGACAATGAGCTTACTGCAAAGGCTGTTCAAAGGGCAACAGGTGTTGACGAGATTTATGCAGGTGTTCTGCCATCAGGCAAGGAAAGTATTATAAGAGATCTTAAGAAAAAGGGTACGGTTGCTATGGTAGGCGACGGAATAAACGACGCGCCCGCTCTTACAAGTGCCGATATCGGAATTGCAATCGGCAGGGGTACTGATGTTGCCATTGATGCGGCTGATATCGTCCTTATGAAAAGCGAACTTTCCGATGTTCCTGCAGCCCTTAGACTCAGCCGTAAAACACTTAAAAACATTCTCGAAAACCTGTTCTGGGCATTTATATACAACATAATCGGTATTCCTCTGGCGGCAGGAGTATTTATACCGTTTTTCGGACTTGAGCTTAATCCAATGTTCGGTGCAGCAGCAATGAGTCTTTCGAGCTTTTGTGTAGTATCAAATGCGCTAAGGCTTAATCTGTCTGACATATACAGGAAAACTAATAAAAGAACAAGAATTAAGGAGAAAAAAAGAATGGAAAAGACAATGAAAATTGAGGGTATGATGTGCGGACACTGCTCAGGCAGAGTAAAGTCGGTTTTGGAGGCAATAGACGGCGTTACAGAAGCGATTGTAAGCCACGAGGAAAATAGAGCAGTGGTAAAGCTTTCAAAGGACGTTTCTGATGATATTCTTAAAAAGGCAGTTGAGGAACAGGGCTACAAGGTAGTTAATCTTGCTTTGACAAACTGAATATTGTGTGATATAATACCTCAAAAGAATGATTTTGAGGTATTATTTTATGATAATAAAGGAATCGGCAGAGAACTATTTAGAATCAATACTTATGCTGAAAAACAAAAAAGGCTACGTCAGAAGTATTGACGTAGCAAATGAGCTTGGAGTTACCAAACCGAGCGTATCTGTTGCAATGAAGCACTTTCGTGAGGAAGGCTTTATAACAATAGGCGATGACGGCGGTATAGCACTTACTGAAAAAGGACTTAAAATTGCAGAGGGTGTTTATGAACGCCACCGCACAATAGCAGCCGCTCTTATAGCAATCGGTGTAGACGAAGAAACCGCTTATGAGGACAGCTGCAAAATTGAGCACGACATAAGCGACCAGACCTTTGAAAAGCTGAAAGAATTTATACAAAAGCAAAACTTAAGATAAGAAACAAGCGACGGAATACCCTCGCTTGTTCATTTATCGAAAAAGAGCAGACCGCCAATCACAGCAACAAGCAACCAGTCATCACACTCGTCCATAAGCAGCACTATCAAAACTGCCGCTAAAATCAAATCATCCTTTTCAAATCTGTCCAAGAAAGTGTCCTTTTTCTTTTTAGGTTCAGGAGTAATTTCCTTTTTTACTTCCTTAACAGGCGCAGGAAGATTGTTCTGTTTTGACTGCCTTGACGGTTTTATCGGCTCAGGCATATCGTTATAGCTGTAATATTTGCGGTACAATTTCTCTACTCTCCTTTACTGGAATAAGCCGCCAAGCTTTGAAAGGCTAAGAAGTCTTACTGCATTATCAATGCCCTTTTGTCTGGTGGAACGCATAAAAGGCTTTAGGGACAATAGCAGATTTGACCTTGCATCGTTTGTATTGGAAAGCTCCTCTGCAATGGTTTTCAGCTTCATAAGCTCACCTATATCAATACCACTGCTATCTTCCTGCTTACTCTCCCCATCAGAGCTTGACAGAGAGCTTAAAACAGATTTTATCTTCTCCTCAGCATCATCACCTAAAACCTGCTTTAAGGTATCCATCATATCCGCCACAAATACCTCACCTCAACTTTTTAATTATACTGTCAACATCAAGCTTTGACAACTTGGATAAATCTGCACCCTGCAGCTTTTTCTTAAGCTCATTTGTATCCATTTTCAAAACTTCGTTCGCAAGCTTTTGCATATCCTGTTCAGAAAATTTATTCTTCAGCTTATCTGTATCTACGCCTGACAGCATACTTTTAAGCTTCTTTTCATCTACACCGCCTAAAGCAGAATTGAGTTTTGCCATTATATCGTCTTTCATATAGCTACCTCCCAATATATATTTCTATATATTATATGTTCCTAAGACTAAAACCTTTACAAAATCACAAGAATTTGTTATAATTAAGCTTAATTAAATGCTAACAGGTGAAATAATGAAAATCGGAAATGTAGAAATAAAAAATAATATATTTTTAGCGCCGATGGCAGGTATTACCGATATGACCTTTCGCAAAATTTGCCGTGAACACGGTGCAGGACTTACTTATACCGAAATGGTAAGCGCCAAAGGACTTTATTATAAGGACAAGAAAACCCCTGAGCTTCTTACACTCGCCGATAACGAGAAACCGTCTGCTGCACAGATTTTTGGCAGCGAGCCTGATATTATCGAATCGGTATGCGAGAAAGCTCTTTCATATGGATCAGATATTCTTGATATAAATATGGGCTGTCCCGCTCCTAAAATTGTCAACAACGGCGACGGAAGTGCAATATTAAAAAACCCAAAGCTTGCAGGTGAAATTATGCTCTCTGCAGTTCGCGGTGCTAACGGTGCGCCCGTAACTGCCAAAATCCGTGCAGGCTGGGACGATAACTCTATAAACGCAGTTGAGGTCGCTAAAATACTGGAGGCAAACGGAGCATCAGCAATAGCCGTTCACCCAAGAACTCGTACGATGTTTTATAGCGGGAAAGCAGACTGGAGTATAATAAGAGATGTCAAAAAAGCTGTATCTGTTCCGGTAATCGGAAACGGCGATATATTCTCTGCACAGGATGCTGTTGATATGTTTAATAGAACGGGCTGTGATGCCGTTATGGTAGGACGCGGTGCACAAGGTAATCCCTTTATTTTTACCCAGATAAATTCGCTTATAGAACACGGCATCACCGTACCCCTCCCCACACCTGAGGAGAGGCTTAATATGGCACTTAGACACGCTCGCGGCTTATGTACCGAAAAGGGCGAGCTTAGAGGAATAAAGGAAGCAAGAAAGCATTTTGCGTGGTATATCAAGGGGTTACCCGGCTCTTCAGCACTTAAAGTAAAGCTGTTTTTGGTAAACAGTCTTTTAGAGGCAGAGGAATTGATTGGTAAGGCCTTAGAGGAAATTTCAAGAAATTGAAAAAAACTATTCCCAAACTGCATAATGTATAGTATAATACAATTTGCAGACGGCATCTGTTGTCGCTGAAAGGCAGGTATCATAAATGAAAATCGAAAGGATTGAGGGCAACCGCAAGGTGCGTGTGCTTCTCACTGAAAATGACTTAACAGAAATGAACATAAATATCAGGACTCTTACCTCCGATTCACCGGAGCTTACGAGCTTTCTGTATAAGGTTATGGACTATATAAATAAAGAAACAGGATTTAATGCTAAAAGCGGGCAGATTGTAATAGAGGCTTCACCTGCAGACGGCGGCGTGGTTCTGACGGTAACAAAGATAACTCCCGAACGCAAAACGGTTAAAATTGACCCCAAAACTGTAAAGGCAAAAAAGAAAATAAATTCCAAAAAGCTTTTCCGCTTTGCAGATTTTGATGCAGTTACGGCATACTTAGTATTGGCAGACAATAATAATCTGCTCAATATGAAGCTTTATTCATATAAAGACTCATTTTTTATCGTATCAACTGTCGTGGACAGTTATATTCTCGAATTTGCTGACAGAATTACCGCATTTGGCACAAACGATGTATTCTTGTCCGAGCACGCAAGGCATATTGCGTCAGGGGAAAAGCTTATAACTATGGCTGAAGGTATAAAAAAGTTAAAATAACACTTGCAATAAATACTATTATTTGCTATAATTATTTATATGCTTAAAACAAGCGACTACAAAGGAACAAAGGAGAATTATTATGTTTGGATTTACTAAAGTTTTAGCATCAGCGGCAGAAGGTGTAGCTGTTGTGGGTGGCAATGCTGCAGCAACAGGTGCAGATGCCGCAGCAACAGGTGCAGCTGCAACCGGTGCAGGCGGTGTGCTTGCAATGATAACATCTATGCTCCCGATGGTACTGGTTATCGTATTACTTTATTTTATTATGATAAGACCCCAGCGCAAAAGGGAAAAGGAGCTTAAGGCTCAGATTGATGCTATGAAGGTAGGCGACAAAGTCGTAACTATCGGCGGCATCTGCGGCAAGGTTTGCAGAATTAAAGATGAGTATGTGTTCATCGAAACAGGAAACATCGGTACTCCCGACGAAAAGTCAGTTCTAAAGTTTGAACGCAGTGCAATCAAAGCAGTTGAAACCATTCACGGTTAAAATCAATATCAAATGAGTACGGCAAAAGCCGTACTCATTCTTTTTTATCTATATTTATATCAAATCCAGCAACAAACCGCTCACAGCACCTACCAAATATAACAGAACAATAATTCCGATGCTCTCCTTTATATTCTTATTCCTTTTTACAAGGAGCAATATCCCAACACCCGCCCCCGAGGAAAGTCCTGCTATAAGAGAACCAAATGATACAGCACCCGAAAGATAGCTTTGCGTAATCACAACAGATGCCACGCAGTTTGGTATAAGTCCCACAAGTGCTGCTACAAACGGCTGAAATACCGAGCCATTTAAAAGATAGACTGCAAGCTTATCTTCACCTATCCACTCTATCAGCATTGTAAGAATCAACGTGGCAATAAGTACAAACAGAAAAATTTTTATGGTATGCTTAATTGCAGATTTTACAATACCGCCATCACAGCTTTCGCAGTTACCGTGGAAATGTTCGTGGTGATTTGCTTCATTGCATATATTCTTTTCTCTCTTTCCCTTATACATCATATCTATAAGCAAGCCACATATTACAGCAATCGCAATCTTTACAATAATTACCGAAATCACCAGATATGATTTTTCAGGATAAGACAAAATAATCGGAATAGCCTCGTCGCTCGTAGCTACAAAAATAGCAACAAGTGTTCCCAAAGTAATATTTCTTTTTGAGTACAGGTCCGCCGCTATTACCGAAAATCCACACTGAGGTATGCTACCGAGCAATGCACCCCAAACCGCACCAAACCGCTTTGTTTTCATCAGCTTATGGCTGAGCCAGGTGTTGTTCTTGTGTTCAAAATATTCAATAACAAGATAAATCAAAAATATCAGCGGTATAATTTTTACACTGTCTGTTATCGTATGTTCTAAAATATGTATCATATGCAATTCTTCCTTATTGTAATGTTCTCATAAAAAAGCAGAGAGCTATAATAAATAATTATACTCCCCGCTTTTCGTTAATTCAAGTGTTATTTAAGTTTTTCTGCCGCATTTTTTATCATAATAAGGTTTTCTGCCTTGGTTTTTGTCATACCAAGACCGCTGTCTGTACCTGTTATTATTCCCTTTTCAAGCGCCCATTCGGTAATGTTTCTTATCCATCCTGGCATATTGGAATCTATGTAGTTGTATACGGCATTCGCCTTTTCAAGCTCCTCAATCCTGCGTTTAAGTAAGTTTAATTCTTCCAAAGTTATCTCCTCACACTCATATTCTTTAGGAAACAGCCAATCCGCCTTAACCTCAAAGTGCGGTCTGTCAGGCGTTTTCCAGCTTCCACCCCATACAATATCAAGCCTTTTTGCAACAGCACCACACTTATCAAAAAAGCCTTCTGACGTGTCATATTCCTTTCCCTTAATATCCTGACATATATCCCACGCCCGTCGGCTTGTATGGCGTGAATTTTTTGTCCACGTTACTATGTTTCCGGGCGAGGTTCTGCCTTGTGCATAAAGCTCGTTTTGTCTTCTCTGAGAACGGTAGGTTTCAGTTATCCTGACTTTAAGTCCTGCCTTCTTGCACTCTGCAAGAAATAAATTACACGCACGCTCGGCATTTTCGGTAAGAGCGGAGATATCTTTACATATATTGCTCATATTTGCTATCCTTTAACATATCAACCGCTTTTGTTATTGCAGACGGCATCGGAACTCCCATTAGTCCCACATTTTCTATTATCGAAACACATTCATTGAGGACATACGCCGTTACCACACCGTCTTTAATAAAACACACACCAAGTACAAGGTCCAGGCGGTGTGCAATAATCACCATTATTAGCACCGTGCATTTTCTGCAGATACCCTTAAACCCTGCTCTGCTCTCCAATGCTCCGTTTTCCGACTTTGGTGATTTCTTAAACACCGCCGCCACGGCAAAGCCTGTAATATAGTCTGCCGCCATACACACGGCAAGAGTTGTCATAGCCGTATCCCAGCCGCCAATAATATATGACACATAGCCACCTATTGCACCAAATACAGCTAATATGGTTGTTTTCATATTTGCTTTATCCTCCCCTTCTACACAAGCTTCAGATATAATGTGTTCTTATATCCTTCAGTTACACCGCTTCTATATACTGTTGTCAGCGTTAGCTCTGTTCCATTTCTGTCAATATAAAGCAGGGATGGCTGAGTTGAATAATCGTTTAGATTTACCGACTGCCGTCCCTCAACATTTAAATCAATTATGTGATTTTTGGGAGCATACGTTACCGACTTGCCAAACTCTCCACCCATAATCAAAAGATAGCTGAAACCATTATGAGGCATTTTATGAACCGTCTGTGAACCCTCTATGATGTTCGAAAGCGAACTGGACCATCTCGTATGTTCCATAGTAAAATCATAATACATATTTGTTGTATTTACCATCATCTTTGCACTCGCATAGCTTCTTCTATCAGAAATATTGCCGTCAGCATCAATATATGCGAGAACCAGCGTATCACCATCAGGGAGTTCCTCTGTCGCCTTTAACAGTACACTGTTAAACTCCGGCTGATATATAAAATAGATGTATACGGCTGTTCCTTCTTCAAAATCAACTGTTGCTCCTTCACTGTCTACAACAACAGCTACACCGCTCTCAAAGAATGCCGTGCCCTGTCCAACCTTAGCACCCGTTTCTGTACGGCTTACCTCAAGACCGCCAAAATCAGTTACTCCTGCATCAACCACCTCTGATGTCATTTCGTTTAATGAATCAGCAACCGTTTCTCTTTCAGGATATACCAGAACGCCGCTTGTTAATATTCTCGAAAATGCAGCGGAAATGTCATCAGCACCGTAAATCTCATTATCCAAAAAACTGGACTTGTACCCCATTAAATCAAACCCTTTCTGTGTGTAAATTTTCTTTTTTCACCCGTATATAAGCGTCATATTTCTGTAAGTGTAGGTTTTATACTCTTTTGCGAGGATGAATTTATTATACTATTTCCCGTAACACGTCTTTTAAGTGTTTTTCTAAACTTCCCCGACTCAAACTGTACCCTGACAATATCTCCCAACTGATAATCCGTGCCGTACAGCACACCCAAAAGCTCACAGTTGATTTTGTATTCCGGAGCCGCCTTTTCTAAAAGTGCTTGTGCTTTGGATAATCCTGATGCAGACGAAAGCACCTTATCCCAATAGAGCATACCAGTTCCCGTATTTTCGCCCTTTATGTATCCGTACGGTTTTTGGTCGCTCTCTGCATCGTATAACTCATAATATCCACCATCTGCCGTATCCAAAAGGCTTTCCTTCAATGTCATATCATA
>JAZROS010000059.1:0-7787 GCA_045648825.1 Clostridia bacterium
TTCCAAAATCCTCCTTTGTCAATATAACATATCTATTATATATGTAACCCAAATATAAGTCAAGAGTTTTTTAGAAATAATTGGTTGCTTTTAGTAAAAAACTTGCAAAAAAAAGCTTGATTTTTCAATCCGCTTGTTGTATAATAATATTTGTTCATACGCCGGTGTGATGGAATTGGCAGACGTGTCGGACTCAAAATCCGATGGTAGCGATACCGTGTCGGTTCGACCCCGACCACCGGCACCAGAAATCGACATTCTTCGCAGAGGAATGTCGATTTTACTTGTTACCTATGAACTATTCGCTTTTCCTTTATAATACTTGTCGATTTCTGGAAAGTAATAGTGAAAAGGGAAGAGGTTAATGAAGGTTTTATAGAACATATCAGTGAAAATGATTCTATTGCAGAATGTCATTATATAGCCTGTGATAAGGAACAGATATGATTTTTTTACAAGGGGGATATGTGTATTATGGAAATTATAAGTAAAATTAATGAGGCAATTAACGGGGTTGTGTGGGGGCCGATTATGCTCACCCTCTTAATTGGAACAGGTTTGTTTTTGTCGGCAAAAACAGGGTTTTTGCAGTTTAGAAAATTTGTATATATGATGAAAAACACCATTTTGGGAGTTTTTTCAAAAGACCAGCATACAAAGGATAAGTCTGGTGTAAGTCCTTTTCAGGCAGTTGCAACTGCAATGGCTGGAACCATTGGTACAGGCAGCATTGCTGGACTTGCCACAGCAATTATGTCAGGTGGACCGGGTGCTGTTTTCTGGATGTGGATTAGTGCATTGCTTGGTATGGTAACAAAGTATTCGGAAATTCTGCTTTCGCTGAAATACAGAGAAAAGAACGAAAAAGACGAGTGGGTAGGCGGACCGATGTATTATATAAAGAACGGTCTTAATATAAAATGGCTTGCTGTTCTTTTTGCGATTTTTGCAATGATTGCCTGTCTTGGCACAGGAAATGCAACACAGTCCAATTCGATAGCGGTTGCTTTGAAAAGTACAGTCGGCGTTACTCCGTGGGTAACGGGTGTTGTACTTACAGTTATTGCGGCAGCTGTAATTTTAGGCGGAATGAGAAGAATAGCATCTGTTAATGAAAAACTGGTGCCGTTTATGGCGGTATTTTATGTTTTGTGTTCTGTGGTTGCACTGATTATCAATTTTGATAAAATACCTGCAGCCTTTGCCTTGATTTTTAGAGAAGCTTTTAACTTTAAAGCGGCAGCAGGCGGCACAGCTGGATATGGTATAATGCTTGCTATGCATTATGGATTTTCGAGAGGTGTATTCTCAAATGAGGCAGGTCTGGGAAGTGCGCCGATTGCCCATGCGGCATCCAGCACAAAAGACCCCGTTCGTCAGGGACTTTGGGGTATGTTCGAGGTGTTCTTTACTACAATTATTATTTGTACACTTTCGGCATTGGTTATATTAACAAGTACCAAATGGCAGACGGGTGAGTTTCAGGGTGCTGCTCTAAGCATCGCATCCTTTAATTCAATCATTCCTGGAGTGGGCGGAATTATCGTTACTTTATCTACCATATTTTTTGCGTTGTCTACAATCTTGGGATGGGCATATTACGGAGAAGTCTGTATGGAGTTTTTGTCCAATAAATCAAAAAGGGCAGTTTTAGTTTACAGATGTATTTATGTTGCATTTGTATTCCTCGGTACAGTCGGCAGTCTGGACTTAATTTGGAGCATTTCCGAAACAATGAATGGCTTGATGGCAATACCTAACTTGATTGGTATTATAGGTTTGTATAAGGTTATTAAAACAACAACACAGGAGCATTTTGCTTTAATTAAAAAAGGATAAAAAAAGTGCTGAGCAAAAGCTCAGCGCTTTTTATAATACTTAACTGTAAATTTTCTCGTCCAGAACACCTATGTAGGGAAGATTTCTGTACCTTTCGGCAAAATCAAGTCCGTAGCCTACTACAAATTCGTTGGGAATAAGCTTGCCTGTGTAATCTGCATTGATGGCAGACTCGCGTCGTTCAGGCTTGTCCAGAAGAGTGCAAATTTTTATAGATTTGGGATTTCTTTCGGCAAGAAGGTCCTTCAGCTTTGAAAGAGTATTACCGCTGTCAATGATATCCTCTATAATAAGTACATTAAGGCCTGCAAGGTCAAGGCTTGTATCAAGCAAAATATTGATATTTCCGCTTGATTTGGAATCCTGACCATAGCTGGAAACCTTCATAAAATCAATCGTGAGCGGCATGGTAAGCTCTCGCATAAGGTCTGCTGCAAAAAACATACTTCCCTTAAGGATTATAAGTGCCAGCACAGGCTCTCCTGCAAAATCGTCATTTATCTTTTCGGCAAGACGACTAACCGTAGCCTTAATTTCCTCCTCTGACATAAGGACATATTTCATATCCTTGTGCATAATAAATCCCCCTTTAATTAAAACTCAGTTCAAGTTTACAAAATTTCTTATAATGTCAGCCCCAACAGGAGTAAGTCCCGATGCGGGATGCAGATTGATTGCAAATATGTTGCTGCTTATCCCCGGTGCTGTATAGCACTCAAAGGCAAGCACCTCTCCTGTTTCTGCCCGTGCGATGCAATCGAGTTCGGATGGAAGAGCTGTTTCAATTACGGCAATAGGTGTTCCACGGCAGATTTTGATAACCTTTTCAAGACGTTGAAACAAAGCAGAATTATTGTCGATTATTGCCAACTCTTGCTTGCCCTCTGCACAGTTTTCCAAGGTTTCGCACCTTGCACCTAATGCTTCTGCTACAGCACGGTAGCCGTCGTGTATTCCAAGTACGGGTATGTTTATCAAAATAGCCGCCTTAACCGCTGAAATGGCGGCATCGGACGAGTCGCATACTATAAGCTTTTCTGCTGCCTCAATGGCAACGTCATAAGTAACATCAGCAGTCGTTTCGTAAACAAAGTCAAACAGAGCTTTTTCCCCAATAAAAAGTATCACCTGTTTGGACCTCCTTTTACTTTTTTCTCTTGAATTTGTTTGAAAATATGGTATAATGTAAATGTATACATATTATGTAACTTGAGATACAAAGATTATATATCATTTAAGAGGATATTTCAAGGGGAAATTATCATTTTATCAAAATTTGTAATTTGAAGAGCGACTATAATTAAGGAAGTGATAGGAGAATGAAAGTTCTCATAATGTCGGTAAAAACAGGCTACGGACACCATTCAACCGGTCAGGCAATAATTGAATGTCTTGCTGAAAGGGGGATAGAGAGTGAAATGCTCGATACCTTTGACTATATCAATTCTATGCTTTGCGAAACAATAGATAACGGCTATCTCTTTTCTACAAAAAACTTTCCTGAGGTTTACGGCAAGGCATATGATATGCTTGATAAAAGGGTTGAGCCGTATAAGCGTTTTTCTCCAATTAGTGTGGTATCAAAGCTGGTATCTCATAAACTGAGGGACTATATTGTAGAATATTCACCTGACGTAATTGTATGTACACACAGCTTTGCGTGTATGGTAGTAACATATCTGAAGGAAAAAGGCTTTGTGGAATGCCCTACAATAGGAATTGTAACAGATTTTACTGTTCACCCTTTCTGGGAAAGTACAGATATGGATTATTATGTAACGGCGGATTCGCTTCTTAATAATCAAATACGTAAAAAAGGTATTTCAATAGAAAAAGTTCTTCCTTTCGGCATTCCCATAAAAAAGAAGTTTTTAACAAAAATTCCCAAAAAGGAAGCCCGTGCAATGCTGGGCATTGAAAATCGCAGAACAATACTTGTTATGATGGGTTCAATGGGCTTTGGAAATCTTGAAAAACAGCTCGAAGCAATAGATGCTTTGGATATTGATATGCAGGTTTTGTGCGTTTGCGGCAAGAATGAAAAGGTAAAGAAGGACATAGAGCAGCATAAGTGGAATAAAAAGATAATTACATATGGCTTTGTAGACAATGTGGAGGTGCTTATGGATGCGGCTGACTGTATCATTACCAAGCCGGGCGGTCTTACAACATCAGAGCTTCTTGCAAAACGACTTCCGGCGATAATAATGAACCCTATTCCAGGTCAGGAGGACAGAAATATGCAGTTTCTGGTAAATAACGGGGCGGCGATTGCCTGCAACGAGACCTTTGGTATAGACGAAGCTTTGTATGAGCTTTTCAGTCATAACTGGAGATTAAGACTGCTTAAACTGTCAGTTTCACGATTGGGTAAGCCGAAATCTACTATAAATTTGTGCGAATTCATAGAAAAACTCATAAAACAAAAAAGGGACACTAAAAATACCTAAATAACTCTTTACAAATCTGTGAAAAAGAGATATAATAAAAACAAAAACAAAGAAAAACAAAAGAAAACCAAAATTTACAGGAGGTATAAATATGTACAAGTCGGATTTTGAAATCAAAAGGGAGATTTGTGAAATCGGAAGAAGAGTTTATCAGAACGGATACTGTGCTGCTAACGACGGTAACATATCAGTTAAGGTAGATGAAAATACATTCTTCACAACACCTACCGGTGTATCAAAGGGTTACATGACACCGGATATGATTTGTAAGGTTGATGCTAATGGAAATCCCAAGGAGTCAACAGGTAAATATCGTCCGTCATCTGAGTTTAAGATGCACCTTAAGGTTTACCAGGAGAGACCTGATGTAAACGCAGTTGTTCATGCACATCCGCCGATTGCTACAAGCTTTGCTATTGCAGGTATTGCACTTGACAAGCTTATTATGCCTGAGGCTGTTATATTCCTCGGCGGAGTTCCCATTGCACAGTACGGTACACCGTCTACTATGGAAATACCCGAGTCTTTAGATCCGTACATACAGGATTACGATGCAATTTTGCTCGCTAACCACGGTGCACTTTCATTTGGTTGCGACCTTAATACAGCATTCTTCAGAATGGAATCAACAGAATTCTATGCTAAGCTTACATTCTACGCAACATTATTGGGCGGTGCAAAGGAAATTCCTTGCGGCGAGGTTAAGAAGCTTATCGACCTTCGTAAGCAGTTTAACGTTCCTGGCCGTCATCCGATGGAAAAGCTTTGCCCGGGTTGCTATGAGGATGGCACATGCGATATGACTCCGACAGAAGCAAACGAAAAGACAGGAAATGAATGTTCAGCTACATATCACGGCCCGCAGTCAAAGACAGCTGCATCACCTGATGCTGATGTAAAAGACATTGTGGCAGAAGTAACAAGACGTGTGCTTGAACAGTGCAAGAAATAATGGATAAGTTATATACCGGTGCCGGCGATGCGGGGCAGACCTCCACGCTGTCGCAAAGGCGCATATCCAAAACAGATTTGATAATTGAGCTTTTGGGCAGTCTCGACGAGCTGTCAGCGGCATTGGGTGTTGCAAAGGTAAATGCCTATGACAAGAAGCTGACAGATGATATTGAGGCTATACAGAAAAAGCTTATTGGTGTTATGGGTGAGGTTGCAGGCGGAAAGAGGTCGGTAACCGAGGAATGTCCGTGCGTTGTAGAGAAAATGTGCGACGAATATCAGGTGAAATTCGAGGGCTTTACCATAAGCGGTGAAAATCCTGTATCCGCACATCTGTCTCTTGCAAGGACTATTGCAAGACGTGCAGAACGCAATGCTGTCAGGGCAAATCAGCTTGGCAGAATACAAAAGGAAGTTATGGTATGGCTTAACAGGCTTAGCGATCTTTTGTATGCAATGTCGCAGTATGCGGCTAAGGATAATACACCAAAGCCTGAAACAGGAGCATACAGACCGGACGTTATGTCCCTTGCTCTTGCAAAGGAATTATCCCTTGCAGTTGAGCAATATGCAGCATCAATCGGTGTAAAGGCAGTTGTTGCGATAGTAAACGCAGGTGCTAATCTGGTGCTTCTTCACGCAACAGATGATTCCTACATTGCGAGCCGCAAAATTGCCTATGACAAAGCCTACACATCTGTATCGCTTAAAATGGCGACTATTACAGCACTCAAAGAAACACGCGGCGGTGCGTTAGACGGACTTACCGCAGGCGAGGGAATATGCCTTTTGGGTGGCGGCGAGCCGCTTAAAGTCGGCGAGTCCATTATAGGTGCAATAGGTGTTTCGGGCGGAACAGCGGAGCAGGATACAGACCTTGCCAGATTCGCAGCAGAGTATTTACTTAGGAGGCAGACGTTATGAATATTGACGAAAAACAGCTTGAACAAATAGTCAGAAACGTGCTCTCCGGAATGGAAAAGGATGAGCCTCAAAAACGTCAGCTCGGAGTTTTCGACACTATGGAGGAAGCTTTAGAGGCGGTTAATAAGGCGTATGCTCTTTTCCGTAGCTATAACAGAGAGCAAAGAGAAAATATTATAAAGGAAATCAGACGACTTACCCACGAGGAGGCCGAGATAATGGCAAAGCTTGCCGTTGAGGATACCAAAATGGGTAATGTGTACCACAAGATTTTGAAGCATCACTTAGTTGCAGACAAAACGCCCGGTACAGAGGATTTGGAGGTAAAAGCACTTTCAGGCGACAGGGGCTTGACACTTGTTGAGATGGCTCCTTACGGAATTATCGGTGCAATCACTCCGTCAACAAATCCAAGCTGTACGGTAATCTGTAACAGTATAGGAATGCTTGCAGGCGGTAACGGTGTTATCTTTAACCCCCACCCCCATGCAAAGAGAATTTCCGCTTATGCGGTTGATTTGGTAAACCGTGCAGTTCTTGCTGCAGGCGGTCCTGAAAACATAGTGGCAACAGTTAAAAATCCGACAATGGACACATCAAATATGATGGTAAATCATCCGTCGGTTAAGATGCTGGTTGCAACAGGCGGTCCGGGCGTTGTAAAGATGCTTTTATCCAGCGGAAAGAAAGCAATCGGTGCAGGCGCAGGTAATCCGCCGGTAGTTGTTGATGATACTGCAGATATTAAAAAAGCCGGAAAGGATATCATCGACGGCTGTACATTTGATAATAACCTTCCCTGTATTGCGGAAAAAGAATGTTTCGTTATGGAAAGTGTTGCAGACGAGCTTATCGATGCAATGCAGAAGAATGGTGCGTATCTCTTAAGTGCACAACAGGTTAAGGAGCTTGAAAAGGTAGTGCTTGTAGAAGCACCTGCCAAAAAGCCGGGCGATAAGCCTAAGCTTGTTATAAACAAGGATTATGTCGGCAGAGATGCTAAGGTTATTCTTGCACAAATAGGTGTAAATGTCGGCGATGAGGTTCGTTGTATTATCTGTGAAACAGAGTTCTCGCAGGCATTTGTACAGACAGAGCTTATGATGCCAATTCTTCCGATTGTAAGATGCCGTACATTTGAAGAGGCAATGGAGATGGCAGTCAAGGCTGAGCACGGAAACCGTCATACAGCACATCTTCACTCAAAGAATGTTGACCGTATGACAGCTTATGCAAGAGCGGTTTGTACAACAATCTTTGTAAAGAATGCACCGAGCTATGCCGGAATAGGCTTTGGCAGCGAAGGTCATACAACCTTTACGATTGCAGGTCCGACGGGAGAGGGTATTACCTCAGCACGCAGCTTTATAAGACAGCGCAGATGCGTATTGGTTGACAGCTTATCAATAGTATAAAATATATAAAGATATAAATTTGAAGGGAGCTATTAAAATGGAAGCACTTGGTATGGTAGAAACAAGAGGTCTTACCGCATCAGTTGAGGCGGCAGACGCAATGACAAAGGCAGCAAACGTACAGCTTATCGGCACAGAGAGAATCGGTTCAGGTCTTGTAACTGTAATGGTAAGAGGCGATGTTGGTGCAGTTCAGGCTGCAACA
>JAZROS010000060.1:0-2528 GCA_045648825.1 Clostridia bacterium
ATTTAATTTTACCGGCACTTGCCGTACAAATAAACTGCACCTCCTTTTCAAATTTAAAAATCACACAATTACGTGTTTAATTGGTTTTCTTTACCTTTAATAATGCAACGATATTCAAAACAGTTGAAGCACTTTTTTAAATGCAAATAGCAACAAGCCCTCGCCTACTACTATTTTTGTTGTCAATTGAATTTTTGTGGTCAATTTTGGATCAAGCTCTGAAAACAAATCTCCGTTCTTAAATTATTCCATTTAAAGCTTATCAACAATGTATTGATAATTATCTGCTTTATGCGGCAGGGTGCAATCAGAACAGTCCTTTACGCCTTTCTCGGTGAAGGTATAATTACCTCCGCAATCCTCTAAATGATATAACGGACAATAGCAAAACAGACAGTTAAAACCATCGGTATCTGCCATCTTATGACACGGAAATTTATCACATTCAAAGTTTCTGAAAAATGAGGATGAATTTTTCACTGTGCTGTTTCACACCCTTTCTTAATCATAAACGTACATACTGAAAAACGGTAAAGCACCCTCTTTGTAATCGTAAATCATACCGCATTTCTCTGCTAAGTCTTTGACGTAAATGCAGTAAGCTGACATACAAGAATACCGTTTGTTTGGAAACTTACAAGGCTCGCCCTTTGTGATGGTGCAAGGATTACACAAAGCACACCCCGAAGCACCAACCATAAAACCTTTATAGCCTTGGCTTTCCATTTGTTCGATAACGCTCATTGTATATGCATTATGATTTTGCTTGGCGGACTTTATAAGGTTGCTATCCTTAAAATCATTGATATTCCAAACCGTTCTCAGCACCAAAGCGTATTTATGGCTTTTGACTTTCTGTTCCATTTCTTGCGGTGTTCCACAATCAGGCGGACAAGAATAGTTCGCGCCGTATTGACCGCAGAGATTTTCTTCGCAGTACGGACGGAAGGAAGCATCAAATACAATATGTGCTGTATCAATGATTGCAGCATCTGCAAAGCCTTCCCCAAGAGCGATTTCAATTATATTTTTCATCTCCATTGTTATTCCACCAATCCGTATTTAACCTTAATTCGATCCATTTTTTCAAGCATTGGTTCGGCGGCGAGCATAAGGAAGATTGCCGTTCCGAAAGCGTGAACGAGATCCATTGGAAGTCCGGTAATATAATATGCAAACAAGGTTTTCAAAGTAATGCCTTCTGCCGATATCATAAATGCGGCTGCAGGGTTCATAATTCCACCGTAGATAATGATTGCCGTAAATGCTCCGAATACTGCAAGGGATACACGGGTTCGTCTGAGCCAACCCTTTTTGAAAAGTACACCGGCAAGGAAACCGATGATACCCATCGCAAACATCTGCCAAGGAGTCCATGAGCCTTGTGAGAACAGCATATTGGAGGTAAGCATCGTAACGGCACCTACTAAAAATCCTGCTTCTCCGCCAAAGGCAACACCTGCGATAATGGTGAGCGCAAGTACGGGTTTGAACTGCGGAAGCATAAAGAAAAGACTTCTGCCTGCAATACCGATAGCGCAAAGTACGGCGATGGTAACAAGCTCTCTTGCCTTTGGTTTTCTGCCCTCGAACACAAGAATAAACGGCAGCATACATTCAAAAAGTATCAAAAGCGCAATAAGATTGTACTGCCTGTCGTTCATATAGAAAATTCCTGCGAAGATGGTAAGCGGAATCAAAAGCAAAATACAAACAGTTGCCACGATGGTGCGTTTGCTGAGGTTTCGTTTTTCTTTGGGTGTTTGTGCTACAAGAGGCGGTTCGCTTCGCCGTCCGATAGCAAATAGGAATACCGTTAATGCCGCAAACAGAACGATATATAGCAATAACTGTTCCTTGCCCTGTGAACTGATACCCGAAGAATTTACAAGGGCGGACAGATCGGTAATACCTGTTGCATATAGGAACACACCGAATGCTACAAGTCCTGATACAAGTGCAAGTATCTTTCTCCACAATTTCAAAGGTTGCGGTTTGAAATTCACGCTTCTCGGAGTCGGCTCGGACAACGGAAGAATTTCTGCTTCTTTTTCTTCTTTTGTAACTATTCCGCCGCAACAAGTAATTATATCTTCTACTGTTACGGCATCCGGAACCAAATGTCTTGCCATTCGGTTAGCAGGAGTCGTATAAAAACTGTTACCCGAGAAAAACTCACGGGGAGTTCCTTCCGCAACAATATTACCATCAAAGAACATACCGCACCGATGAGCATATTCTGCACAGAACGGTACGTCGTGGCTCACCATCAGAACAGTAACACCCTGTCTTGTGAGCTTGTCAATGATATCGGCAAAGGTCACCTTGAATTCTGCGTCAAAACCTTTTGTGGGTTCGTCAAGAAGCAGAATATCGGGTGCAGTTAGAAGCACTTTTGCAAGGGCGGTTCTTTGTTGTTCACCACCTGAAATATCGTAAGGGTGGCGGTCGAGAAAATCGTGAAGCGAACACAGAGCGACCACACGGGCAACTTGAGTGTCTTTTTCTTCTTTAGAAAGCTTTACGCC
>JAZROS010000061.1:0-1674 GCA_045648825.1 Clostridia bacterium
ATTTCCCAGAAAATGTTATTTTCCTTCATAATCTTAAGCATATCAACACCATACCTGTCGCCAAGAGCAAAAATATCGGTATGTGCAAGACCTACCGGACAACAAAACAATCTTCGCCATTCAAGAAACTCGTATAAATCCATACCCCTTTCGCTGTCAAGACATTCAAACAGACAATAGTCCAGAAGTCCTGATGATGTTTTTGCGAGGAAATTATCCGGTTTTGGTCTGGTGCCGATTTCAAGTCCTGCTTTAACCTGACATTTACCTTTATAATGGTGTTTAGCCTCTTCCAAAGTTTTTATATAGCTGTTAAAGTCAAAGCTATCGGTAAACTGATGGTCGGTGATACCTATAATATCAATTCCGTTCTTTACGGCATTATCAATAAGGGCATCGGGAGTTTCCGTGCCGTCATAGCTAAAATATGTGTGATTGTGCAAATCCTGTATCATATGATTTGCCTCCCTTTTGGTTAGTATACTCAGTATAGCACGAATTTACGCACTTTTCAACAGAGTAATAGGTAATTTTCGCTTGACATATTATTTTCCGCAAGGTATGATTATATGAGAAAAATCATTTCTGCGGTAACGAGTAGTCAAGAAGCTGGTCGGTAGACACATTTAAAATGTGTGCAAGACGTATTACCATATCCATCGTCGGTAAGGTGTTGCCTTTTTCGTAATTTATAATTGTTGCTGTTGATACCTGAAGAAAACAAGCCAACTCCTTTGCCGAAAAGCCTGCGAGCTCCCGGTAATACTTTAAGTGCAATGTACACGTTTTCAAGACAATTACCCCCTTAAACATAAACTTTTGACATTTTACCATAAATTACTAAAAAATTCAACATATCGGAGGATAATAAATGAAAGAAATTTTGCTGTCAGGCTGTGAAAAGCTAAATGTTGGCATCGACGAGAAAAAAACTGAGCAGCTTTTAGAGTATGCAAAGCTCCTTGTAGAGTGGAATGAGAAGATGAATCTTACTGCCATAACCGACAGTGAGGGAATTGCTACAAAGCATTTCCTTGACAGTATGACTGCTCTTGTAACGGGCAAGGTTAAGGGTAGGGTGGCTGATATTGGCTGCGGTGCGGGTTTTCCCGGTCTTGTGCTTAAGATAATGAAGCCTGAGATAGAGCTGACATTATTAGACTCATTAAAAAAACGGCTTACTTTTTTGGATAACGTATGCCAAGAGCTTCGTCTGGAGGGAGTGGAAACCGTTCACTCGCGTGCCGAAGATGGCGGAAGATTTATGCGTGAACAGTTTGATACAGTTGTATCAAGAGCGGTAGCCAATATGACGGTTTTATCAGAGCTTTGCCTGCCTTTTGTGAAGGTGGGCGGATATTTTCTGGCTCTTAAAGGTCCGCTTGCAGACGAGGAACTGTCGGCAGCCAAACGCGCTATTGAAGAGCTTGGCGGTAAGGTGGAGAGTATATTTTCGGCTGAAATACCCTTTACCGACCTTGAGCACAAGATAATTATTGTAAAAAAAGTAAGACATACTCCGATGCAATATCCCAGAAAAGCAGGAATTGCGGCAAAATCTCCTATCGGAGGGTGTTACAATTTGAAGAAAGGTGCCAAATAACGAAAAAACTGTCATTTTCTGTCGGGCGAAAAGACTTCCATTTTTGAAATAGTGTGCTATAATCAAAAATG
>JAZROS010000062.1:0-10029 GCA_045648825.1 Clostridia bacterium
GGCAGTCAATGAACCCCAACGGTTTTAACGGATAAGATAAAAACGTCTGCTTAATAGATGTATTCTAAAGGACAGTAAAAGGTCGCAGAGAAATCTCTGCGACCTTTAATCATTGTAAAAACAATCTTTTTCCCATCTGATTACATTTGTATCTGTGTATTCCTAAAATTTCTGGTAATCTTTTTCACCGCGAATTATGTGGTCGTGATATGACCTTTGCCAGATTTTTTCGTTATCTGTATTATGTATCTTTTTTTGATACATTCATTTTTAGAAATCCTACCATTTTATCAATAACAGAACGATGGTATTGTAGGGGCGATTCACGAATCGCCCGCTTTTCATAATTATTGGTAATTTCTATAATTAGGTGAATATGATTTGGCATAACAACATATTTAGGAATCGACACATTAAATCTATCAGACAATATTTCGATAATCTATTTTACAAATTCTCCATATTTTGTTAATTTGTTTTCGAGTAATTCGTGAATTGCCCCTACGATATTTGAAAATAGGCATTTTCTGTTATGCGTACATATCGTAATAAAATATGCCCAAGCGTTGAATAATCATACCCTTTTAATCTTGTCGGTTTTCGTAGTTTCATATTATCTGTCATAGCTTTTGGGAACTTCTATTAGTCCAATAATGTAATCCGCAGAAACATTATACAATTTACATAAGATAGCTAAATCTTCTATTTTTAATTCTGCTCTGCCTATTTCAATATGGTTATATCCCTGTTGAGATTTTTGTAATAGTGTACCTATATATGATTGTGTATAATCGTTATCCTCTCTCAAATTTTTAATCCTTGTTCTATAATCCATAATATCAACACTCCTAATATGATATCCTAAAGAAAGAATATCATACTCATAAATTGAGTATTGACATTTACTCAAATATTGAGTATAATAATATTGAAATTAAATTTCAGACTAACTATTAAAAGTCAAGAGAAAAAATGAAATTTCTTGAAAAATTTTTAGAAAGTCAAAATAATCAGTTGAACATTGAAAATTGCATGACAAATAGAGCAACTTAAGTTACTCGTCAAAAAAATATTGAAATGAAAAGATTAAACAGTTTTGTAAAGTTGACCTGTTTTCTCTAAATGGTAAATCAAACGTACAAGTTTTTTTGCAGCATGAGATACCGCAACATAATAATGTTTGCCCTCTTTTTGTTTTTTTGTAAGGTATTCACCGAATGATGAATCCCAATGACAAACAAACCTTGTTGCATTAAAAAGAGCATATCTCAAATATCGAGAACCACGCTTTTCCATATGAGAATAACAATTCTGCATTTGTCCTGATTGGTATGTAGAGGGTGATAAACCTGCATATGCAAGTATTTTATCTGGTGATGAAAATCTTTCAAAATCACCGATTTCAGCAATAATCATAGCACCCATACGGTAACTGATACCGGGAATGCTGAGAATAGGAGAGTTAATTTTATCCATTATGGATTTAATTGCTTCTTCGATTTCCTTGATTTCTGCATCAAGTTCACAAATAAGCTTGATTGTATGCTTCAGCTCAAGCGATTTTGCAGGTATAACAGAACCGATAGAGTTTCTTGCAATATGACGAAAGTGAATAGCAGTATCACGATTGTATCTGCCTTTTGAGGCTTCATAGAGCAAGTTGGTAAGTCTTGTAAGGTGGGCATCTGCAATGTGATGAGCTGACGGAAACTCTGAAAGCAACGCATAAACAGATTTCATATGCAGCGTTGAAACCACCTTTTCAAGTTCAGGAAAGAGAATATTAACAAGTCTTGCAATAGATTGTTTGAGTTTAGCTCTTTCTTGCACTTTATCAAATCTGTATCTTGTTAGTGACTTTAACTCTTCGTTATGATATAATGTGTTTGAGTAGGACTTTAAGTTCACATCAGACATTAACATCATAGCGATAGTATGGGCATCAACCTTATCTGTTTTAGTCTTTCTAAGGGTAAGACTTTTTCGATACAGATTGGTATGTAGTGGATTGATAACAAAGGTCGGCAAACCTTTATCAAGAAGATACCCAAGCAGATTGTATGAGTAATGTCCTGTGGCTTCAAGTCCTACTTTTACTTTACTCAAATCATCTGTGGCAGATAGAATTTTTTGATGAAGATTATCAAAACCTTCCTTTGTGTTCGGAATGGTGAAAGCATTAAAAAGAACTTCACCATCAGAGTTGCAAATAAAGCAATCGTGCTTGTCCTTTGCCACATCAATTCCGGCATAAATCATAAAACTACCTCATTTCAATAAAATTTGATACTGTTTAGATCCACAGGGCACTTTGCGATTGTAACCTTGTTCTAAATAAACCGTCATGCGGTATCTAACTGATTAACAATTGTACAAAGAGACTGTGGTTAGAGCCTAAATTAAACCATCAAGTGGTAGGAGGTAAAAACTAATCCACAGTATCTAAACACAGTATAGCATATATCCGTGAAAATGGATATTTAAACTATATTTATATAATACAAGGAGGTGAATATATGAGTAAGTCGGAAATGCTTTTTTATCCCGACAAATTACCGTCTGCAGCGGAAAACGATAATGAAAAAACTATCGAAAAGATAATCGGGATGATAAACAGATACGCCCCTAATTCAAATACAGATATGGTGTATGTGGCATATCGTCTTGCAGATGCGGCACATAGGGGACAGCTGAGGAAATCCGGCGCTCTATATATTGACCATCCTGTACAGATTGCATACATCGCAGCTGAGCTTGAAATGGACGTAGTCGGAATATCTGCTGCACTTTTGCACGATGTAATAGAAGATACACCATATACATTTGATGACATAAAGTCGTTATTTGGAATTGGAGTTGCAGAGCTTGTGGATGGTGTTACAAAGCTTAGAAAGCTTCAGTATAACACCCGTGAGGAACAACAGGTTGAGAATTTGAGAAAAATGTTTCTTGCGATGGCAAAGGATATAAGAGTAGTTATTATTAAGCTTATAGACCGTCTGCATAATATGCGAACTCTTAAATATATGAGGCCTGATAAGCAGTTGGCAATATCCAAAGAAACTCTTGATGTTTATGCTCCCTTAGCACACAGACTCGGTATGTCTAAGATTAAGTCAGAGCTTGAGGACTTAAGCCTTAAATTCCTTGACCCTATTGCATACGAGGAAATAAGGGAGAATATTAAACAGAAGAAGGAAGAACGTGAGGCCTTTGTAGGCGATATAATGGATACCCTGAAGGAAAAGCTTTTGGAGCTAAACGTCGATGCAGAGGTTACAGGCAGAGCAAAGCATTTTTATTCCATATTCAGAAAAATGTATGCTCAAAATAAAACTATTGATGAGCTTTATGACCTTTTTGCTGTGAGAATTATTGTAAGCAGTATTCAGGAATGTTATGCGGTACTCGGAATGGTACACGAAATGTACACACCGATTCCGATGCGATTTAAGGATTACGTCGCAATGCCGAAGCCTAATATGTACCAGTCGCTTCATACAACGGTTATAGGACCTAACGGCACACCTTTTGAAATACAGATAAGAACTCACGAAATGCACAAGGTGGCGGAAGAAGGTATCGCAGCCCATTGGAAATACAAAGAAGGTAAATCGGGTGCGAGTGAGATGGACGGCAAGCTTGAGTGGGTGAGAAAGATGCTCGAGACTCAAGTTGATATTATTGATACAGACGATTTTATGAACACCCTCAAAATCGACCTTTTCTCCGATGAAGTATTTGCCTTTACACCTAACGGTAAGGTAATATCCCTTCCGAGCAAGAGCACGGTTATAGATTTTGCATTTGCAATCCATTCGCAGATTGGGTGTAAAATGAGCGGTGCTAAGATAAACGGTAGAATAGTTCCTAATAACACTGAGCTTCAAAATGGTGATATAGTTGAAATTTTAACATCTTCTTCGGTTAAAGGTCCAAGCAGAGACTGGCTCAAAATTGTAAAGACTCCGCAGGCGAAAAATAAGATAAATCAATGGCTGAAAAAGGAATGCCGTGATGAGAATATTATTCAGGGTAAGGACCTTATTGATAAGGAGCTTCGCAGAATGAATTTCACTCATTCACAGCTTTTCCGCCCTGAATGGACAGCACCTATGTGCAGGAAGTATAACTTTAACAGTCTTGATGACCTTTACGCAAGTGTCGGATACGGCGGACTTACTGCACAGAAGGTTGTTTTAAGACTGAGGGATTTGTATAATCAGGAGAAGAAGCAGGATATTGAGGAACAGCAGAGCTTCAATGATGATAAAAAGGTGAGAAAAGTACACTCACACGGTATTGAGGTTTTAGGTATAGATAACTGCTTAGTAAGGCTTTCAAGATGCTGTAACCCTGTTCCTGGTGATGATATTGTCGGATTTATAACAAAGGGCAGAGGCGTTTCTGTACACAGAAGCGACTGTCCCAATATGCAGCCTTCTGCACTTTCCGAGGAGGATAAGGGCAGATTTATTGAGGTTAAGTGGGCAGAGGATGATATGTCGCAGTATATTGCGACAATCAGAGCCGATGTCGATGACAGACCCGGTATGATGATGGCAGTTTCCGGTGCACTTTCAGAAATGAAGATAAACTGCGTAACTGTTAATGCAAAGGCAACCAAAAACGGTCAGGCAACGATGGATTTTGGTATAGAAATTAAAGATGCAGGAACGCTTAATAAGGCTATCAATAAAATTAGAACAATCCCCGGAGTTTTGTCAGTAAACCGTATTAAGAATATATGAGGTATTTATTATGAGTGAAGAAAGAGTAACTATAACAACCGAATATATAAAGCTCGACCAGCTGTTAAAGTTTGCGGGTATAGCTATGACAGGTGCAGATGCAAAGGATATGATATTGTCAGAGATGGTAGAAGTTGACGGCGAAATATGCACAATGAGAGGCAAGAAAATGCGCCCAGGCGACAGCTGCAAGATATATTTTGAAGATGAAACTGTTCTGGTAAAGGTGGAATAGCTATGGAGGTCAAAAGACTGACGCTTAAAAATTTCCGCAATTACAGTGAGGAAACGATTGAGTTTTCGTCGCGTACTAATCTTATTTACGGTGATAATGCACAAGGTAAAACAAATATTTTAGAGGCGGTTTATCTTGCGGCAAATGGCAGAAGCCACCGTGCAAAAGCTGATACACAGATGGTTAAATTCGGCGAGGAATACGCAAGGGTTCAGGTTGAATTTGCAGACAGAAACAGAACGTACAAAATTGTAATAGGTCTTTTGCCTGGAAATAAAAAGAGTGTCAAAATAAACGACGTACCGATAAATAAACTGTCGGTGCTTGTAAATTACCTCAATGTAGTGATGTTCTCGCCCGAGGATTTGGAGCTTATAAAAGGCTCGCCGAGAATGAGAAGACATTTTATGGATACATCAATAAGCTCTCTTTCACCGAGGTATCTTTCCGAGCTTGTAACCTATCATAAGGTTCTGGCTCAGAAGAACAATCTTTTGCGTAGTGCAAGATTGGGGAATAAAAAGGCTGAGGATAATATCGATGTGTGGAATATACAGCTTGCAGCGGCTGGAGTCAGAATAATGAAGGAGCGGCAAAGCTTTATAGACGGACTTTCAAAAGAGGCTTTGCCTATACACAAGGATATTGCAGGAAGTGAACTTAGAATAGAATATTATCCAAGCTTTGAGGCGGAGATATTAGAGTCAGACAATCCGGAAATGAGCTTCCTAACGCATCTTGAAGAGGTTAAGAGAAGAGAGATAGAAAACGGCAGTGCGCTTTATGGCATACAACGTGATGAAATACGATTTTTTATTGATGGTAACGAGGCAAAGATATATGCAAGTCAAGGACAGCAGCGGACGGTAGTTCTTTGTATGAAGCTGGCACTTACCGAGTATATAAAACGTCGCAGAGATGAATACCCTGTACTGCTTTTTGACGATATTATGAGCGAGCTTGACGAAAAACACAGACTCTATCTTGCAGACAGCATAAAGGATAAGCAGGTGCTTTTGACCTGTACCGACAGGGAAGAAAGCAAAGCGGCAAAGATAATCAAGATAGAAAACGGAAAGGCTGTAATTAAATAGAGAAGGAGGTCTTTTGGATGTATCTGCACGTGGGCGGAGACAAGGCTGTTAATATGAAAGATATTGTTGCGATTCTTGATATGGATAACACGACCATAACAGCAAGAGGAAGAAAGTTTTTAAATGAAACAGGTAAACGCGGCGAAATAGCCGACCTGTCCGAAGACCTGCCAAGGTCTTATATAGTAACCGAGTCGGGCGGAAATAGTAAGGTTTATATTTCCTCGCTTTCGCCGCAGACTTTAATAAAACGTGCAACAGGTAGAAAATAATATATAAAGTAGGAGAAGAGAAATGAGTATTGAAAAAATCGAAACCAAGTATGACGAAAATCAAATACAGGTATTGGAAGGCTTAGATGCGGTAAGAAAAAGACCGGGTATGTATATCGGTTCCACATCTTCAGCAGGTCTGCATCACCTTGTTTATGAGATTGTGGATAACTCAATCGACGAAGCATTGGCAGGCTATTGTGATGAAATTAGAGTTGAAATCAACCCCGATAACTCGGTAACTGTAACCGATAACGGCCGTGGTATTCCTGTTGGTATTCATCCGCAGCAGGGTATTCCTACTGTTGAGGTAGTACTTACCATTCTTCACGCAGGCGGCAAATTTGGCGGCGGCGGATACAAGGTTTCGGGCGGCCTTCACGGCGTTGGCTCATCGGTTGTAAATGCTCTTTCCGAGCGTCTTGAGGTAGAGGTTTCCGATGGCGAGCATATCCACTACCAGAGCTACGAAAGAGGTAAGCCTACCTGCAAACTTAAGGTGATAGGGGACACAAAAAAGACCGGAACAAAGATTACATTTCTTCCTGACCCTGAGATTTTTGAGGTGCTTGAATTTGATTATGACGTACTCTTAAAGCGTCTTCGTGAGCAGGCATTTTTAAATCAGGGTGTAAAGATTATATTTGTTGACCACCGAGCTGAAGAGGTTACAGAAAATGTTCTTTATGCGGAGGGCGGTATCAGAGAGTTTGTAACATTCCTTAATAAGAACAAGGACCCGATGCACGAGGATATTATCTATTTCTCAGCTGAAAGAAAGGATATGGAAGTTGAGGTTGCAATGCAGTACACCGACGCTTATAGCGAGACGATTTTAAGCTTTGCAAACAATATCCACACAATCGACGGCGGTATGCACGAAACTGGCTTTAAGTCAGGTCTTACAAGAGTTATAAACGATTATGCAAGAAAGTATAATCTCCTTAAGGAAAAGGACGAAAATCTCTCCGGTGAAGATACAAGAGAGGGTCTGACGGTTGTTATAAGCGTTAAGGTTTCTGAGGCGCAGTTTGAGGGACAGACAAAGACAAAGCTTGGTAACTCTGAGGCGAGAGCACTTGTTGAGGGTGCTTTGGGTGATAAGCTTTCAGCATTTTTGGAGGAAAATCCGAGAATTGCAAAGACTATTGTCGAAAAGACAATCAGCGCATCGCGTGCGCGTGAAGCTGCAAGAAGAGCAAGAGATGCATCGAGAAAGGACAGCCGTGCAGGAATGTCTGCAACACTCGGTAAGCTTGCACGTTGTATTGACGAGGGTGCTCCATATACCGAAATTTATATCGTCGAGGGAGATTCTGCGGGCGGTACTGCAAAGCAGGGCAGAAACAGACATTTTCAGGCAATTCTGCCGCTTTGGGGTAAGATGCTCAATGTCGAAAAGTCAAGAATTGATAAGGTTTACGGCAATGATAAGCTTCTTCCTGTAATTCAGGCATTGGGTACTGGTATCGGTGATGAGTTCGATATAGAAAAGCTTAAATACGGCAAGATTATCATTATGGCCGATGCCGACGTTGACGGCTCACATATCAGAACGCTCCTTTTGACCTTCTTCTTCCGCTATATGAGACCGTTGGTTGAAAACGGTAATATTTACCTTGCTCAGCCGCCTCTTTTCAAGGTGTTTAAGGGTAAGAATAAGAACCTTGTAGAGAAGTTCGCATATAGCGACCTTGAAAGAGACCAACTTATTGCCGAGATGGGACCCGGCTGTAAGGTACAGAGATATAAGGGTCTTGGAGAGATGGACGTAAATGAGCTTTGGGATACCACTATGAACCCCGAAACAAGAACAATCCTTAGAGTTACTCTCGAGGATGCAATCGCAGCAGACCAGATATTTACAGTCTTGATGGGTGATAAGGTAGAACCGAGACGTGAGTTTATCGAACAGAACGCAAAGTACGTTGTGAATTTGGATATATAAAACAGAAAAAAGCCTCCGAAAACAGTCGGAGGCTTTGACTCTTTATGCAGGTCTTACGGCATTAAAATCACCGACGGGGTGGAGGGTATGCTCTGATTTCGGGTCAAAGTGGGTAAGTTCTTTATCTGCTAAAAGGCTTGCACGGCAGATGGAATAATAGCCGTAATGCGAACGAACAGAGTCCATTGCAAGCTCTAATGTGCGTCTTCGGTTAGATAGTTCATCTTCGGGAAAGATAGAAATTTGTGCGTCGGGCTTAAATTCCGAAACGCTGCTTACGTTTATTCCCACCGACCTTAGCGGCTTATCATCGCTTAATGTATAACATTCGTGAAAAAGCGACAATGCCGCCTCTGCAATATCAAACGCTGTATCTATCCTGTCGGGAAGGGTTTTGCGGTGGGTAAAGGAAGTGAGGTCTTTTCGCCTTAGCCAAATCGTAATCACATTTCCGCTCAAATTCTTCTCCCGAAGCCGTCTTGCAACACTGTCAGCCAGTACGAAAAATATTCTTTTCACATCCTCATCACATACCAAATCCCGAACGGCAGTTGTGCTGTTTCCGACCGATTTTACTTGTGGTGTAAGAGCTGCTTTTCTTACAACTGAAACATCACAGCCGTTGGCGAAGGAATGGAGAAGAAGACCGTTTTTGCCGAGCCAGCTTTTAAGATACGAAGGCTCAGCTTTGGCAATATCGCCAATAGTGAAAATTCCGCGTGAAGCAAGCTTTGACTTGGTTGCACGTCCTACATAAATCAAGCTGTCGCAGGGACTTTTCCATACAATATCTTTGTAGTTATCACGGCTTATAACCGTTATTGCATCGGGCTTTTTGTAATCTGATGCAAACTTGGCAAACACCTTACAAAAGGAAACACCGATACTTACGGTTATGTGAAGCTCGCGTTTTATCCGCTCTGAAATTTCCTTTGCAACAGCCTCGCCGTCAGAAATGGTTTTTGCAAAATTGGAAATATCCAACCATGCCTCGTCGCAGCCGAATGGCTCGATATTATTGCTGTAATCGGCGAGAATATTACGCATAAGCTCTGAGTGCCTTAAATACCTGTCGGGGTTGGTTTTAATTATAACAAGGTTTGGGCATTTTGCAAGTGCAGACTGTATCTGCTCGCCTGTTTTAATTCCAAAACCCCGTTTTGCGTTATAATTTGCGGTAAGTATTATCCCGTGCCTTGCCTCAGCATCTCCGCACACTGCAACGGGGAGCATCGCAAGTCTGGGATTATATGCCGTTTCCACCGATGCAAAAAAGCAATTTGCATCTATATGAAGAATTACCCTGTCCATAGCAGCCTCCAAATACGAATGTATGTTCGTATTTATAATAACACAGACGGGGAATAAAGTCAATACAAAAAAGCGAATATATGTTCGGGAATTTTTAGAAAGGAAACTGATTATGCAACTTATTTTGGGTATTATTGCTGTTTGGAATTTGGTAGTATTTCTGCTGTACGGAATAGATAAGCTAAAAGCGATTAGAAACAGTTGGAGAATAAGTGAAAAAACTCTTTTGGTATCAGCATTTTTACTTGGCGGAGTAGGTGCTTTTTTCGGTATGAGGATATGGCGGCACAAGACACAGCATACATCATTTAAGGTGCTTGTACCTCTTGCGGCAGTTATAACGATTGCATTGGCAGGATTTATAATAAAATAAAAGAAGGTCGATGCGGGTATCGACCTTCTTTGGTCAGCAGCAAAC